>WFMX01000140.1 GCA_015488875.1 Campylobacterota bacterium
GGCGAGAAAGTGACCGAAGCGAGCATATCTCGGTCATTAGATACACCATATAGTGATATAGATCTGCTCATCCGTACGAGTGGAGAGCAGAGACTCTCTAACTATTTATTGTGGCAACTTAGCTATAGTGAGATGGCATTTACGGATACACTATGGCCAGATTTCACGACAGATGAGTTGGAAAAAATCATAGAAGATTATCAAAATCGCAATAGACGATTTGGAGGGATATAATAATGGAACAGGCATTTATAGTAATAGTCATATTTATCTTTGGGGCGGTGATAGGATCATTTCTCAATGTAGTGATATATCGTGTACCGCTAGGTGAGAGCATAGCTTTTCCATCTTCTCATTGCCAGAGTTGTAAAACACCGCTAAAGTGGTATCACAATATACCAATGTTTTCATGGATAGCCCTAGGTGGCAAGTGTAGTTTTTGTAAAGAGCCAATATCCAAGCAGTACCCAACCATAGAGCTGATATCTGGACTGCTATTTGTTGTATTATTTTTGAAGTTGGGGCTAGTGTGGTATCTACCATTTGTATTTGCATCATTTATGGCTCTATTGGCTCTATCTATGATAGATTTCAAATACTTCGCAGTCCCTGATTCTGTCAATATATTTGCATTAGTTGCAGCATTGATACAGCCACAATATATAGATGCTATCATGCAAGCTGTAATGGCCGCATTGGCTCTATATCTGCTAGGTCTACTCTCTAGCTTCATAGCCAAAAAAGATGCTATGGGTAGTGCTGATGTCATAGTAGCTGGTACGATGGCTGCATTACTAGGATTTCCCAATTTCTTCATAGCACTCTTTCTCTCTGCTATACTCGCTATCTTTCCATCTCTCATGGCGAAAAACACAATGGTGCCTTTCGTGCCATTTTTGGCATTGGCTACCCTCATAGTCTATCTATTTGATGCACAATCTATAGCACTTCTCAACTGGATCATGTATGGTTAGCATCAGAAGTTATCTATCTAGCAACTTTACCAAGACATTCTTGACTCTATTTTTGCCATTTTTTTTCATCATATCTTTGGTGTATTTGGTCAAGATATCTATATTGACAGCTAAGATACAGATAACATTTCCAGAGCTGATACAGCTCTTTGCGTACTCTATACCAACTATACTCTTTCACACTATACCTATATCCTTCATAGCTAGTACTGCTACCACTTTGCAGAGACTATCAGCTGACAATGAGCTAGTGGCACTCTTTGCACTTGGTGTACCTGCTAGAAAGGTGATGTATCCTCTCATATTGGTAGCTATACTCTTTTCTATACTGCTCTTCATCATCTCATTTGCCACTATGCCACAGACAAATCAACTCTATAACGCATTCAAAGATAGCAAAAAAGCGGAGATGACATTCAATATCATACCAGAAGAGTTCGGACAAAAATTTGGTAGATACTATATATATATCAGTGATGAAAATGAGGGAAAATTCAAGAACACTACTATATATTACCAAGATGATAACCATACAGACCAAATCATCTCGGCTGATAGTAGTGAAATGGTCAATAAAGATGGAGTGTTTTCTCTAATTTTATATGACGGCAAGGGCTATACCTTTGAAAAAGACATCATCAGGCAGATGGACTATAAAAAATTGCAAACTTATGATACACTCAGCAAACATGGATCAGCCATAGCAGGGGTAGGTGACTATTGGCAACAATCCCTCACAGACGACCAGAGAAAAAGAAAGATGCTCTTTTACAGCTTCATATCCCTCATGCCTATACTCTCTCTCTATCTCATAGCATCACTCTCCATCATCAATCCTAGATACCAAAAGGCTCACCCATTCATAATCATAGGAAGCATTACCGCCCTACTCTACTTTATGGCTTCATCACTCGATAAATATGGTACACCCACTATGCTAGGTATTACTATTATAGTTTCACTCATCATGGGCATAGTCCTATTTCAAAAGCAAGTGAGTAGATATTTTTGATGCGTCTTAAAGCTATTATCTCATATGATGGTCACTCATTTTCGGGCTTCCAGAGGCAAACATCCACGCCAAATACCATCACCGCGACCATAGAGAGAGCCTTGCTGTCGCTAAACATAGATAGTGTCATAGCAGGAAGTGGTCGTACAGATGCTGGTGTACATGCTACAGGTCAAGTGATACACTTCGATATACCTGACTATTGGAGCGACAAAGATAAACTCCAAAGAGAGCTAAATAGAAAACTAAAGAAGATACGGATAAAACGAATCTCTACAGTAGAGAGTGATTTTCATGCTAGGTTTATGGCAAAGAGGCGACTCTACAGATATGTATTTAAGAGGAATAGACCATCTATCTTTGAGGAGGATTATATCTCTCACTATAGCTCTTTCGATACCGATAAGTTACGCAATGGGCTGAAACTCTTCGAGGGCGAACATGACTTCAGACACTTCCACAAAACAGGCTCAACAGTACACTCTACCATCAGAGAGATATACAGAGCCTACTATAGAGCATATGGTGAATATAACATCATCTACTTTGAAGCCAATGGATTCCTACGAGCTCAAGTGAGGATGATGATAGCCGCCTCCATGAGCTATGCAGATGGAGCCATGTCACTCAAAGCACTACAAGAGCAGATAGATGGCACAACCCGTCACACCACATCCATAGCCACAGCACAAGGACTCTACCTTGCTCGCGTTATGTATTCTTAATTAGGATACTTCTCTTTATTTTTTCATCTTTACTAGTACTGAAGTGAGTTTACATTAATTTAAAACCCATCTTAATTTCAC
>WFMX01000141.1 GCA_015488875.1 Campylobacterota bacterium
GAAATAGACTATATGAAGCACAAGTACAAGTACTCACAGTAAAACCAGGCTTTGTAGCTACCAAAATGACAGCCGATATGGATCTACCGCAGAAGCTTACTGCACAGCCTAGTGAAGTAGCAGAAGATATATTTACAGCTCAACAGAGTGGCAAGAGTGTACTCTATACCAAGTGGATATGGAAATATGTCATGATGATTATAAATATGATACCAGAGTGGCAATTTAAAAAGATGAGTATATAGACTTAGAAAAGATGATAAATCATAAAAATATAGAGGAGTATAGCCAATGTGTGGGATAGTAGGATATGTAGGAAATAAGGAAAAGAAAGAGATTATATTGGATGGTTTACAAGAGCTCGAATATAGAGGATATGACTCTGCGGGTATTGCCACTATCAAAGGTGACAAACTCAACAACTTCAAAGCCATAGGCAAACTAAAAAACCTTAGAGAGAAGACGAAAGATTTCTCATCAGATGGCTTCGGTGTCTCCATAGGACACACAAGGTGGGCGACGCATGGCAAACCCACAGAGCTCAATGCACATCCACATAGGGGTAAATATAGCTATGTCGTACACAATGGGATCATAGAGAATTACCAAGCCCTAAAGAGTGAGCTTCAAAATGACGGCATAGAGTTTCTCAGTCAAACAGACACAGAGACCATAGTGCATCTATTTGAAAAGCATTATGCTCAAAAAAGCGATCCATTTAGTGCATTTGAATTGACCATAGAGAGATTGGAAGGGGCTTACGCTACGCTACTCATATCCGAAGTGGCACCTGATACTATATTTTTCGCCAAAAATGGCTCACCTATGCTTATAGGATTTGACGGAGAAGAGATATACTTCGCGTCATCAGATACTCCTATCATAGGCAAAGCTACAGAGGTCTGCTACTTACAAGATGGAGAGTATGGGTATGCCAAAGATGGCGAAGTGATACTATTTGATGCAAGCGGAGTCAAGAATATCCAAAAACAGCCACTAGCTACGGACAAAGCCATGGCACAAAAGGATGGATATCGCTTCTTCATGGAGAAAGAGATATATGAACAGTCAAGCGTCATAAGCGATACTATGATAGGTCGCATTATGGACGACTCTATCGTATTTGATGAACTAGATGATAGCTTATTTGAGGGTATCAATGCTATCAAGATATGTGCTTGTGGTACTAGCTACCATGCAGCACTTACATCAAGCTATCTATTTGAGCGGATATCAAAGATGCGATGCGATATAGAGATAGCTAGTGAATTTAGATACAAAGAGCCACTACTAGATGAGAAGACACTATTTATCACCATATCACAGAGTGGCGAGACGGCAGACACGCTAGAAGCTCTCAAGATGGCGAAAAGAGCAGGACTCAAAAGCCTATCTATCTGTAATGTAGACAACTCATCTATAGTTAGAGAGAGTGACTGTGCCATATTGACCAGAGCAGGCATAGAAAAAGGAGTAGCAAGTACAAAAGCATTTGCCACACAGACTATGGTACTTTGGATGCTTTCTCTGTATATCGTAGATAAACATTCTATCATTACTGATGAAGCCAAAGCTATAGAGATCGAAGCAATGCGTCGCACTCCTAAAGCATTGGCGATTACAGAGAAGCTACACGGCAAACTACATAGACTATCCAAAAGATATCTACATGGACATGGTTTCTTCTTTATAGGTAGAGATATCTTCTATCCATTGGCTCTTGAGGGGGCTTTGAAACTCAAAGAGATATCTTATCTACACGCAGAGGGTTATCCAGCAGGCGAGATGAAGCATGGTCCCATAGCTTTAGCAGATAGTGAGCTTTTTACTATAGCACTCATGCCAAAGAGTATGCACTATGACAAAATCAAGAGCAATGTAGAGGAGTTGAGTGCTAGAGATGCGACTATATTGGCTATATCTCCAGAGCCTTTTGAACTAGCTGATGATTTCGTGCAAACTCTACAGTCATCTCACCCTATGTTGGAGTTTTTCGAGATGATGGTAGTGACGCAAATATTGGCATTAGAGATATCTGTAAGACTTGGCAATGATGTAGATATGCCTAGAAACTTAGCCAAAAGTGTGACAGTAGAGTAGTGGAGAAGAGTATGAATTTTGATGAATTGAGATCTATCATAGAGATAAACTCGTGGACAAAAAACAAAGATGGTGTAGATAAGAACGGAGAGATATTTGCCTCTTGGCTTAGCGATATCGGTATGAAGCCAGAGAGGCACAGTAGAGAGGATATAGGGGATCATCTCCACTTCAAATCTACCCATAGAGATGGTAAAAAGCTACTACTTCTAGGGCATCTTGATACAGTATTTCCTCCAGATACTTTTGAGACTTTTAGAGAAGATGATGAATGGATATATGGACCTGGTGTTTGTGATATGAAAGGTGGCAATTTCGTAGCACTAGAGGCACTTAGAAATATATATCGCGACAGAGGAGAGATAATAAATATAGATTTTCTACTAGTGAGTGACGAAGAGACTGGTAGTGATGATAGCAAATATCTCACTATGGATATAGCCAAAGATTACGACTACTGTATGGTGTTTGAAGCAGCAGGTATCAAAGATGAAGTAGTGACAGCTAGAAAAGGAGTGGGTACATTCTTTGTAGACATAGAGGGCAAGGCAGCACATGCTGGCAACCACTACAGTAGTGGAGCAGATGCGAACTTAGAAGCATCACACAAGCTCATC
>WFMX01000142.1 GCA_015488875.1 Campylobacterota bacterium
CTATTTGGATATATAGAAACGATAGGGGTCTGGTGATTTGTGATGCGTGGAGCGTAGCGGAATGCATCGCAATCGCCTGACCTCGGCTGCAACGCATGACCCCTATCGTGCTTATTTCATTGGCATTGCCGAGGAGGAATTGGAACGAGCTAACAATTCTAATATTTTTTTTGTTATAATGGAATAAATCAACAAACAAGGAGACCATCATGCAGTTAGCCATAAATATACCTGATGACCTTTTTTTAAGTATCAATGAAAGTTCTCATAATTTGGTAAATATTGCTAAGCAGAAATTGACATTAGAACTTTATAAAAATCATAAGATCTCTATCGGTCAAGGGGCTAAGTTTTTGGAAATGGATATCTACTCTTTTATAAAACTTCTCAATGAGCATCAGATTCCTGCTATTGATGATTATGATATTGAGGCTGAATTGAACGCATTGAAAGGTGTATAATGATTATTGGAGACAGTTCAGCATTGGTAGCACTAGCTGTTGTTAACCAGTTGGAGCTTTTAGAAAAACTTTATGATAATCTCTATATTCCACAAGCAGTTTTTGATGAAGTGACACAAATAGGCAAACCTCAAAGCAGTAAACTAAGGCAATTTTTACAAGGTAGAGTAAAACAGGTTAATTTAACATTGACTCAACTAGGACTCGGATTAGGTGAACTAGAAGCTATAACTCTCTACAAAAAATTAGATGCCAACCTATTGCTCATAGATGACAATCGTGCTAAAAAGTATGCCTCATTAAATGGTGTGAAGGTCATTGGTAGCTTGGGTATTCTTGTCAAAGCAAAGGAGCAAGGGCATATTGAAAGAGTTAAACCTTTTTTAGATGCAATTCAAAAATCAGAAGTCTATATTTCTCAGAAATTAATAGAAAAAGTTTTGGAAATTTGTGGAGAAAACCTGTAGAGTGCAATTGTGCCATAAAGTTAAACTTTCATAAAAATATATTTTGCTCTCATTCCCACCATCTTGGTCAATGCCAATGAATCAAGTACAATAGGGGTTATGCGTTGCAAAATCCTATATTTTAAACCGAGTAAAGAGATCTCGATAAAAATTTGAGCGTCCTGTATGCATTCCAACCGAGGACGGATTGGAATGAGCTAATAACGAATTTGAGAGAGTGATAGTCTCTTTGGCGGTGATATCTTTTTTCATGAGGTATTATAGCACAATCCTGTATACAATAAAATCTCATAATCACCTTAGTAGCTACATTAGCGTTACGAGTCTGTTCCAGAATTTACCATCTTATGGAGATGGGACTTCATCCCCATAAAACCCTTGGACTAATACCTCCCCATCACATAGTCAATCACAAACTCTTTAGGTTCAATACCAAATGTATAATACAGGGACAATTTCCCAGGCTTTGTATCCCATTTTCTAAACCTTCTATATGGTTTCTTGAGATACTCCTCGATGATTTTGATTTGCTGTTCTGGGTAATTCCTGTATTGATATAGTCGGCACTCCAAAGGTTTGATTGTCCCTTCTCTGATGTCATCTATATCATATTTGACAAATGGTTCAAACTTCTCTCTGCTCAAATCATCACCCTCTAGTATCCTCAAATCAGAAGAAAGAATTGTCATTTTGTCATCAATCGTTACTTCAAAATGAAAATATGGCGGTGGTCTGTAGGTGCTTGGGTCTACTACTTTGCTATTTTCTTTGATGATATCTTTGATTACTTCAATGCTATCTCATTCAATGTCTTCTCTTCTTGTAATACTTCCAACACAAGTTTTGCTTTAAAGTCTGCTGAGTATGTCTTTCTTTTTCTGCTCATAATGGATCTCCTATTGTTTTTTTTCTTATTTTAACATTTTACTGCTAATTGGAATAAGGTTTTTTTTGGTGTTGATTTGTGGGGACATTATAGAAAAACAAAATACCAAAAATAGTACCATCTTATCCCAACCGTTCACCTACCAACTCATTGACGACTTTAGGATTTCCTTTTCCTTTGGTAACCTTGAGGACTTGACCTACAAAGAAGCCCAATAATTTCTTGTTGCCAGCTCTGAACTTTTCTACATTGTCTTGGTTTTTTGCGATGATATCATCAATGATAGGCAAGATGATAGCAGGGTCGCTTATCTGCACAAGTCCTTTGGCTTCCACTATCTCTTTTGGACTATCTCCACTCGCGACCATCTCTTCAAATACCTGCTTGGCAATTTTGGTGGAGATAATCTCATCATCTATCATCTCGACAAGCTCGGCTATCTGCTTTGGCGTAAACTTGAGTTCGCTCATCTCTTTTTGTTTTAGCTCTCTTGCCACTTCATTGGTTGTCATATTAGCGATAGCTATAGGGCTATGTACTGCTGCCAATGCTTCTGCATAAAAAGTAGAGAGTTTTGCATCACGAGCTAGAGTATTTGCCACTTCACTATTGAGCTTGAGTTCATTGATATATTTATCAAATTTAGCTTGCTCCTCAACTGTCATCGGTACTACTTCGCCATCTATTTGTACTTTTTTGGTTTCTGCTTTTCCTATAAGTGTTGGGGCTTTTTTCTTTTTGGCTGATGACTCCTTGAGTCCCACTATTTTATTGAATACTGGGCTTTCATCGGTATACTCTATCGGATCAGCATAGAAGTATCCCTCTCTCTCAAACTGAAACCTAACATCAGGCTTTTTAGTGATCACTGCAGGCTCGACCATAGCATTTTTGATGATCCTGAAGGAGTCAGGATTGATATCTTCTATCCCCTCTGGGGCTTCGGTCGCAAATAGTCTATCGTAGAGCCTCACTTCTATATTTTTAGCTTTTTGTGCATCTAGCCATTGTATGGCACTCTTGACTTTGATGCCACTGCTATCTTCTCCACTCTTTGAGTTGGGACAATACTCTGCTTTTATCTCTACTATCTTGCCATCTACATCTTTGATGACCTCTTTACAGCTGATGATATAGGCATACTTTAGCCTCACTGCTTGCTCTGGCGTGAGGCGGAAGTAGTCTTTTTGAGGATTCTCCTCAAAATCAGCTCTATCTATAAAGATCTCTTTTGAAAATGGTAGTTTTCTTGAACCCTCCTTGGGTACATCTGCTGGATAGTACGATGCCTCTATCTCTTCAGCTCCATCATAGTTGACGATAGTCACTTTGAGCGGATCCATCACGCACATTACTCGTGGTACTTTAGTGTTGAGATCATCTCGTATGCTAAACTCCAACTGTGCTACATCCACCATAGAGTTCGCTTTGGCGACTCCTACACTGTCACAAAAGTTTAGGATAGACTCAGGAGTATAGCCTCTTCGCCTATATCCTGCTATGGTCGGCAGTCGTGGGTCATCCCAACCGCTTACTATTCCACTATCGACCAACTCCAATAGTTTTCTCTTGCTCATGACAGTATAGTTGATACCCAATCTTGCGAACTCATACTGGTATGGTCTCGGTGGTGTGAGTTTAAGTGTATCTAGTACCCAATCATAAATATCACGATTGTTTTCAAACTCCAGCGTACAGATAGAGTGAGTGACACCCTCTATATAGTCAGATAAGCAGTGAGCAAAATCGTACATAGGGTAGATAGACCACTCATCACCTGCCCTGAAGTGG
>WFMX01000143.1 GCA_015488875.1 Campylobacterota bacterium
TGTACCATAATCATTATATCACTCTCTACATCCACCCTCTAAGCATCAAATACCAGTACATTGGCTTGAGCATATAGAGATCAAATACCCACCATATGTATCTTGGCTTCTCTACTGCGAGAGGAAAGGACGGAGCTAAACCGTTGTAGTTAAACTCTGCTAGTATGATCTCTCCATATTCTACTTTGAGAGGACATACTGTATAACCATCAAATTTCTCTTTGAGTGGTTTGCCTTCTACTTGGGATACGAGATTGCCTACAGTTACTGGACCGTGATGCCTCGCTGAACCTCCTGTCTTGCCCATAGGGATACCGCAGATATCGCCGATACCAAAGACATTTGGATATCGTCTATGTTGCAAAGTCTCCTTATCTACTTCGAGCCAACCTTTTGCTGTACCCTTTTGCCATCCTAGTGGTGAGTCCATCATCGCTTTGGGTGGTCCCATAGGTGGGACTATATGGATAAAGTCATATTTCATGTCAACCATGCGTTTTTCTTTGATGATGCTATACTCTTCTAAGTCTGGGTCATACTCACCTTTTGACTCATATATCGCCTCAAAAGTGGCTACTCTATTTTGTACATCTATAGCAACGAGATTATGTCTAAATTTATTTGTTATTTTGTCATATCTTTTTTGTACATCTGTGAGTGATTGGTTTATCTCTGGCAAAGAAAAGAGCTTACCTTTTGCTGTGGCATAGATGAAGTTTGCACCGAGTCCCTCTTTTTTCAAATGATCTGCGGATAGATAGAGTATCTTTTGAGGTGCCCCACCACACTTGATAGGTGTACTTGGTGCAGTGTAAATGGCAGTAGGTTTTTTCCCATCGGCAGAAGATTTTTTCAATGCTTCAAACCATGCCCATGTCAAAGGACCCCCATCAGCTGTGCCTTTTTCTGCATTGTTTAGGTAGACGCTAGAGATACCATGTGTGCCGATATCCTCCTTTTTCAATCCTTTGATTTTGTCGTAGTGATATACGATACCCGTGGCGACGACCATATAGTCATACTTTATCGCATCGCCTGCACGCGTAGTCACTTGATTGTGTTCAGGATCGAAGCTAGCCACTTCATCTTTGATCCAATGGACAGAATCATCAATAAACTCTTGATTGTCCTTGATCATATCATCTATAGTTTGCAAGCCTGCTGCCACGAAGACTTGTGAGGGCTGATAGAGATGTTTTTCATTTGGAGCTATAAGTGTGATCTTGGCATTTGGTAATGCACTACGAAGTCTAGCCAATGCCATGATGCCAGCAGAGCCACCACCTACGACAAGCACCTTCACCTCTTTGTCACTTTTCGTTCCAGCTTCTGCCTTTGTAGGGACTCCGAATGTCGTCAATGCACCACCTAATGCCATCACTTTCAGAGCATCTCTTCTGCTCATACCTTCACCATCAATACCATTTAAAACTTCGTATGCTACTTGACTTTGTAAAGTTTTTTTATCTTTCATATGAACTCCTTGTGTCCTATGCCTCCATTATAAATCAATTATAATTTATAATAACTGAATATATATATTTATTCTAAAGATAGATAATGCTTAATGTTTATCTCAGTATTAAAGTAGCAAAATATAATGTCCCCCTTTGTCAACTATCTAGGGATATGGCTTTGCCTCTCTCTTTTTTGCTAGAGGTGGAGAACTTCAACAGATCATCCGTGGTAGTGACATATGAGGGGATGTTCTCAAAGCTTTTTTTCATCACACACCATGCACTGATGGCATCACTATAGGCTCTATGGTGTACGGCTTGCTCTATGCATAGAAATTCATTTAGGTAGGATAAGCCATATCGCTCACTCTCAAATGTTCTTCTGGCTAGATTGATGGTGCATAGTTTTGGATTGCCTATGTCTCCTAATCCAAAGCGGTTGAATGAAGCTGACAAAAAGCTATAATCAAACGATACATTGTGAGCCACAAACACTGCATCACCCATAAACTCTCTCAGCTTAGTAAACGCCTCTCTCTTGCTAGGCACTCCTATCAAATCTTTGAGTTCTATGCCTGTGATTTTTGTAATATACTCTGGTAAGTATGTACACTCTACAAATGTCTCAAATCTATCTATTATCTCTCCTCTTTGTATCATCACTGCACCTATCTCTATGACTTGGGAGTTGGCAGGTTTACTACCATTAGTCTCTATGTCTATGATGCAGTATCTCTGCTCTAGGTATGGCGTGAAGCAGGTCTCCAACCTATAGCTACCATCATTCTCTTCTCTGATAGGATAGCCAGATGCTTGCAGTAGTATGAGTATGGTATCTGGATCCTCATACAGAGTCGTATGGTTACTTACTACATCTTCATATCTCTCTTTGGACAATATACCTCTGTTTTTGCGAAAGGCGACTGTCAATTCATCATATACTTTTTGCATTTTCTATAAACTTTTTCACTTTGATGGGATCTTTGATCCCTTTGGTCATCTCTGTAGCAGAACTCACATCTACACCATAAAATCCATACTCTTTTATCTCCGATAGATTGTCAGGAGTCAATCCCCCTGCAAGTATGATATTTGAGCAATCTACGCCATCAAACCACTCCAAATTGAGCCGTTTGCTACTACCACCATACTCTTCACAATATGCATCTACTAGCCTGTATTTATCTGCAAACTTACCTATATCCTCTGCCGATTTGGCTCTCACTACAGGTAAGTTTCGCATATCTATACTAGCTAAAAAATGCTCATCTACATCGAAATGAACTTGTGCCAAAGTCATAGCAGCTTTCGTGGAT
>WFMX01000144.1 GCA_015488875.1 Campylobacterota bacterium
AATATATCATGCATAAAAGCATCACTAGCAAATGCACTAGGCAATAAAATAGAAGCTATAGATATACTCAAAAATTATACAGGTGCGGATCATATCAGCCTCCTTTGGTATGACGATATAGAGAAATCCCTTATAGATAAACTGCATACAGAGAGAGTTCCTATCAAGTTTTTGCAGAGCAGTACCAAAAGCATGTTGAGTGAAGCTTACAAGAGCAAAACTCCATACAACAGCACACATCTTCATTATGAAGCTCACTATAATGTCGCTATAGACAACCCCTATAAACTTGATATTTCAGCACAACTCATCATGCCTCTCTTTGCTCAGGAACAACTTGTGGGTATTATTCGTTTTTCAAAAAGCAGATATACTTTCCCTCTGACAGTTTTACAAAATCTCCAACAGATAGAGAGTTCGCTTACTGATATCTTTTCCCAAGAGATAGATGCTAGAGTTGCACAGCTCAATGAGAGCTTTTTTTCTGTAGATGCAGAGCAGATATATGGTGGTCTAGATATCATCAGAAGAGAGTCCAAGCAACTCTCTAGAAATACACACAATCCAGAGGTAAGAAAACTTATCCAAAAGATAGATGAGAGTGTCAAGAATATCTGTAACTATATTCGCTTTAATGTGGGCGAGATAGAAGAGATGGGGGAGAGTAAACAAAATCTTCATATCCTCATAGCCGATGATGTTCATATGAATGTCAAAATACTCCATGCTATGCTCAGCACAGAGAAGAGAGATATAAAGTTCTCATTTGCATATGATGGCACAGAGACACTCAAAAAGATGGAGAGTGCAAAACAAAACAATAAGCCAGTCGACATCCTCTATCTTGACCACTATATGCCTGGAAAGCTTGGATTGGAAGTAGCACAATTGATACGAGAAGCGGAACAACTATATCCAAATCATAAAACTACAATCGTCTCTATCACTAATGACCCTAGTGCAATCGAATCACAAAGACATCTCTTTGATTATCATATCGAAAAACCTTTCAGCAAAGCTAGCATCACTTCTCTCATGGAAAAAGTCACAATCAAGTAGCAAGCATTGAGATTTTAGCATCCAAAAATGATAAATAAAATATAGGCTTACTTGAATGTATCCAAAAAATGGAAATGTATTGGGTGAGTTGATGGGATTTTCGACCTACGAGCGGAGAGATATTGTATTTTATAGTAATGTAGTGGCAGACAGTGGGGGATTCGAACCCCCGGTGGGTTGCCCCACACCCGCGTTCCAGGCGAGCAGATTAAACCACTCTCTCAACTGTCTATATATATTAGAGTAGAATTATATAGGGTATATCCTAAATAGTAGTTAAAGAGGATGCAATATATCCTCTTTTTGAGTAGATCAATACTTATTGCGATACTTTAGCTGCTCTTTGTCATAGCCATAAACATCATTACGCATCTGTAGCGTACCATCAGGATCTACCCATGAAGTAAGATATGTCACATTCACTGGTATATGTGCTACAGGATAGTAAGTCTGCTTTTTTCCCTTTAGGATCTTTTGGGCTGTGGTATAGTCAAGATTTTCATTGAAACTAGCAAAAGTCTTCATCAGCGATCTAGGCTTTTCAAGTCTTATACACCCATGGCTATACGATCTTACCTTTCTCTTGAAGAGATGTTTTGTAGGTGTATCATGCATATATACTGAAAACTGGTTCGGAAACAGGAACTTCACTTTACCCAAAGCGTTTCTATATCCCGGCACCTGTGCGAAGTGGTATGGAACTGATTTGCTATATCTATACTGTGACCAATTGACAGAGGCTCCCGATACCTTTGGAGCATTTGGACCCCAACCTTTGTGTATCTCTATGCCTTGTCTTGCCATTGCATTTGGGTTTCTAAGTAGCTTTGGTATCATCTCTTTTTGGATGATGCTCTTTGGTACATTCCAGTATGGATTTAGTACGACAGTCTTGATGTCATTGCTAAATACAGGTGTAGGGTGGTTCTTTCTCCCTGTGATGACCTTCATAGTCTGAAATATCTTGCCATTATCATAAAAATATAGTCTGAAAGCTGGTATATTCACCATGATATGCCTAGGGCTATCTATGCGTCTCATTACCCTAATTCTGTCAAGATTTAGCTTCATCCTTGTGAGTATCTGATTTAGACTCAACCTCAAGAAGTTTTGGGTAGATTTGCCGATGACACCATCTGCTCTCTCCCCTACTCTCTTCTGAAATCTCTTGACCGCATCCACCAGACAGCTATCATAGGTACTTGACGAATCAATATCGCAGCCCTGAAGATCACCACTCAGGTACAATCTCTTTCTGATCTTTGGTATCACTGCATTGCTCTCGCCAGGTTTGATGACAGCAAACTTTGGTATGACAGGCCACTCTCCACTCTGTGCTATCCTAAGATAGTGAAAGTAGATTTTCTCCAGACTCACATACAGCTGAGTCTTTGGTGTGGTATCGTCAAATGCACCTCGTACATCACCTGTAGTCATCATAGTATAGAGTAGTGTGTATATATTGTACTTAGGGTATATCAACCAATCTGCATGGATATTGTTGGTGACGATAATTTGTCTCAATCTACCACGAAATATCTTCCAATTGATCATCCCATATATCTTGTAGTTCGCATAGTTGCGATATAGATTTGTCATCTTCAGCTCTAGCTTGATCTGCTTTTTTGTAGAGCTATTACCACCGAAGTATGAGCCTGTACCATATGATGTGATAGCCTGATAATCTCTATATATTTTGGTATTATGGCCGAGCAACGGATCTGAACCTATCTGATCTAACAATCCTCTACCTATAGGTACAAAGCCATGAGCAGTGACCCAAATGGGTCTGTTTTGGCTTACTTGATATATCTTTTTCACCGAGCTTGATGAAGGCTGTGAGCTGACCACTTTCGTGATCACTGCCGAAGCAACGCTGTCGAAATCCACGGAAAATGCCGCTGTCGTGTATAGTCCACCCGTTACAAGAAGTACTATCATTATCTTTTTTAACTGTTTCATTAGTGTCCAATCCCTGTCCAAAGAAGATTTATTTTCGACATTATACCCAAATTTTAAGAAAATAGAAAATTATTTCTCTATTTTTTTAACTTCTATCTTTTCTGCCTCTTCTGCCCTGAGTGCGATAGAGGTATACCCTACCGCTATCTCCATAGTCTGCTTGGCTATAGAACACTCTTTGACCACCAACTCTTCACCACGAATGATGCCAAATGATGCAAATCTATCTCGTAGCGATTTCTCTGCATTTATGCCCACTATATCTGCCTTATCCCCTCTGCGTAACTCCCTCAATAACATTTCTAATCCTCCCTCTATACGAAAAGCAAAAATGCAAAAACAACAAAGAGGATTACATGTAAGAAACCCTCCAATACATTGGTCTCACCGTCGTTGAAGTTGACTATGCTTACGAGAAAAGTCAGCCCCAACATCACACCCTGTATAGGTGTCAACTCTAGCACCAAATCCATGCCAATAATCCTAGTCACCACTATGACGGCAGGTATAGTCAGCAGTATCGTAGCCAGACTAGCACCTAGTGCTATATTGACTACTGTTTGCATCCTATTGTCAAGAGCGGCTCTCACGGCAGTGATGAACTCTGGTGCTGCTGAGATGACAGCCACACCGACCGCCCCTATAGCCATAGGCATGCCAAAATGCTCTAGCGTATGTCCCATAAAAAGAGCCAATATCTCTGAAAGCATACCTATAAGTATAATGGAGGCAACTAACATAGATGTATGATAGATAGCGTTGATATCCTCCTCGTGGTCATGCTCTACTACACCATCTCCTTCATACTCAAAGAAGTATTTATGTGATGCCACCTGAACCCTAGTAAAGGTGATATAGAGAAGCATGAAGAGGATCACATTGAAATTCATATACATAGCATGGTGTGACTCTGAGATGAAGTGCGGTATCACCATAGCTATGCCTGTAGCGACCAAAAGCATAGATAGATATGAGTTGCTTGAGTCTACATTGTATGGCTGCTCTCCATACTTGATGCCACCTATGATGGCTGCTAGCCCTAGCAATCCGTTGATATCCAACATCACCGCAGAGTATATAGTATCTCTAGCTAGCGTAGGATTATGCTCATGCATCATGACTATTACTATGATGATGATCTCTACTATGACTGCAGATATAGTCAATATCAGCGTACCATACGGCTCACCAAACTTCTCTGCAAGCATCTCTGCATGATGTGCGACACTCAAGGATGAATATATAATAACAGCAAAGAGTATGGCAAAACCTATGAGGTTTCCTATGACGCTAGCCTCTAGTGTGTGTTCAAAGTACTGTATGAGAAAAAATGTGATGATTGCGACAAAGAGACTATACTCTCTGCTTAGCTTTTGAAATATACCACTCATTATGAAATGATCCTTATTTGATTGATGTATGATAATAACATATATACCCTTTGTTGACTCTATTTATTGGTAGCTAAAATGATATCCTTAAGAGTTTTTATGAGATAATCTATTAAATTTACTCAAGGCACAATCAATGCAAGCAAAATTAGCAAAATTTTTACACTCTGACTCGACAGGTGGCATACTACTTATCATCGCCACTATGGCGGCTCTCATATTTGTCAACTCACCACTATCACAACTCTATGACTCATTTTTGCATATACCTATGGAGATAAGAGTCGGAGCGTTACATATAGACAAGACACTACACCACTGGATAAACGATGGTCTAATGGCTATATTTTTCCTGATGGTGGGGCTAGAGGTCAAGAGAGAGATACTAGATGGTCATCTCTCGTCTGTAGGTAAGGTGGCACTACCTGCCATAGCAGCTGTAGGTGGTATAGTGATCCCTGCACTCATATATGTATACTTCAATCAAGCTGACCCAGAGGCGATGAGAGGCTGGGCGATACCTACTGCTACAGACATAGCATTTGCACTCGGCATACTCTCTCTGCTAGGCAAGAGAGTGCCACTCTCACTCAAAATATTTCTGATGGCACTCGCTATCATAGATGACCTTGGAGCTATCGTCATCATCGCGATCTTCTATACCGCAAATCTATCACATTTAGCTATAGTCATCGCTTCGATAGCATTAGCCGCCTTGATCGCACTAAATATACTCGGGTTTTCGCGAAAATCACTCTTTTTCGTAGTCGGCTTGATACTATGGGTCGCAGTACTCAAATCAGGAGTTCATGCCACACTAGCAGGTGTAGCGTTTGCATTTACCATACCTCTCGTCGCGAAAGATGAAGATGGCAAGACTTTTTCTCCTCTAAGAGAGATAGAGAATGGACTTCATCCGTGGATTGTCTTTCTCATACTGCCCCTTTTTGCTTTCGCGAATGCTGGTATAGATATGCGTGATATATCCATATCGCAGATCGCAGACCCTGTACCTATGGGTATAATGCTCGGTCTTTTTCTTGGCAAACAGATGGGAGTCTTTGGATTTAGCTGGCTAGCGATCAAACTCAAGATCACATCTCTACCAGAGGGTAGCAACTGGCTCATGCTATACGGCGTGAGTGTTTTGACTGGCATAGGCTTTACGATGAGTCTCTTCATAGATTCATTGGCATTTGTAGATGATGCACTATTTGCATATACGGACAAGCTGGCTATACTCATCGGTACATTCACATCTGCTGTTGTTGGCTATATAGTGCTGAAATATGCTCTCAAAAAGAGTAGTTCAGTGACACAAAGTCAAGACAACAGATGAAACTATACGAACTACAAGCCATAGCCAAAAGGCTGAGTGATTTCACCTTCATATCTCGTGCTAGAAGAGTAGAAAACAATACCATAGAGATCACATTCGATAGAGACAA
>WFMX01000145.1 GCA_015488875.1 Campylobacterota bacterium
CCAAATCGGCTATTTCTATAGTTATAAAAAATTGTAAAAGTGTAGATTGAACGGCAGGGTTGAATGTCTAGGTTTGACCAACTCCACAGGGAGTGGATATAGCTACGAAAACAGCATCTGGGGACATGGTGCCTTCCTGCCATCAAAACTAGAAAAATTGACAACATCAAGTTAGTTTAGATAAAATACCTATATAAATTATGATTATATATTTTAATAGTTAGGGGTATTGTATGATAGAAGATATTGAAAAGTTAATAGATAATATTCAGAGTGTTTTTATTGGTAAAGATGAGTCGGTTAGATTGGTTGTAATCTCTCTCTTGGCAAAGGGGCATATCCTGATAGAGGATACTCCTGGCTTGGGCAAAACCATACTTGCTAGAGCTTTGTCTCAATCCATCAGCGGTACTCTCAACCGTGTGCAGTGTACTCCAGATCTGTTGCCGTCAGATATCACAGGTGTCTCTATATATAATGAGAAAGAGCGAATCTTTGAGTACAAAAAGGGGCCTATTTTTAGCAATATACTGCTCGTGGATGAGATCAATCGGACGACACCTCGTACACAATCTAGCCTATTAGAGGCTATGGGAGAGCAGCAAGTCACTTCAGATGGAGAGACATATCATCTGGAGTCACCATTTATGGTGATAGCTACACAAAACCCTATAGAATTTCATGGTACTTATCCGCTACCTGAAGCACAACTTGATAGATTTTTTATGCGTCTAAGCATAGGCTATCCTACTATCCAAGATGAGATCAAGATACTAGAGATGCAAGAGATAGTACATCCTATAGAAGCATTACAGCCTGTTATATCTGCCCAGAGTGTTCTCAAACTCCAAGAGCTTGTCACTCAGATCAAGATCAGCAGACTCGTACTAGAGTATATCACTTCTATCATCCATGCACTGAGAGAACATAAGTACCTACTCTATGGTGCAAGCCCTAGAGGCTCTATAGCTTTGATGCAGGCATCAAGAGCCTACGCGATGGTAGAGGGCAAAGATTATGTAGATCCTCATATCATCAAAAAGATAGCCATTTTTGTATTGGCACACCGCATAGTGATAAAGCCACAGTACACCTCCACTATCAGTGCTGAGGACATCATACTTGATGTACTCTCCAAAACAAAAGTACCTAGATAGAGATGTAGGGTAGTAGCGATGAAAACATTCAAATGGAACAGGATGAGTGGCGTAGCTATGCTGATATTTGCTATATTTATCATCATCTACATGATCGCTTGGAACAGAGGACTCACGCTACTATATGTATTGGCAGCACTCAGTCTCGCGACACTCGTACTCTCTTTCATCGCTCCATACTTCAATATACTAGGTATAGATGCATCTATAGAGCATCCAAAAGAAGCATACCAAGGGGAGACAATACCGATAACTATAACACTCACTTCCAAAGGCTTGTTGTCTAAATATTTTCTAGAGTTATGGTGGCAAACTACCTTTTTGGAGGAGAGTAGCCAAATGTTTTTTGTCGCTAAGCTAGGTAAGAAAAAGATACTCAAAGCAGATGTACTCTGTGAGATACGAGGGACACATCAGACTGGACCGCTATCTATAGAAAATAGTTTTCCCTTGGGTATCAATACATTTACGGTACTATTCCAAGATACCATCGGAGAGGTTATAGTTTTTCCAGCGTTTGTACCTATTTACAATTTTGCATTTAGTGCCGATGAGTCATCTATCCTGCATGGGGATATCAGTAGCTTACAAAAGGGTGGACACGATGAGTTCATCTCTATCCGAGAATACAAGGAGGGAGACTCACCACGCCACATTCATTGGCCCGCGAGTGCAAAGACAGGGGATCTGATGGTAAGAGAGTATCAAGATAGTCTCTCATCTAGTTTGGTGATCATACTTGATCTGCACGAGAGCTATGATATCGGTACTGGCAAGGAGACCACGCTAGAGTATGCTATCACCATAGCCTCCTCACTCTCTCTCTACGCTCTCGACCAAGGCTACAGAGTCACTCTCTTTGGGCATGGGGAGGAGAAGATAGAGCTACTAGACATAGTCGGCAGTGAAAATCACATACAAATACTCAAAAGCTTGGCATATGCCAAGGGTGATGGAGACGAGAGCTATGATGATGTCATACACCATGTCCTTAGCTCTCACCAAAAGGGTGGGACTTTGGTACTCTTCGGCAATGGAGATCAACAGCTCTATGACAAATTGAGTCTTTATGCCTCTAAGTTTTTCAAGCCTGTATTGTTCGACATCATAGGCGAGAGCTTCAGAAAAGAGCAGACTGATAAAGATTTTTTACTGGAAGATAGCCATAGACAGAGTCGATATACACTCAGAAAAGGGTGCGATATAGAGAGGATGTTTCTATGAGTATGAGAAACAAAACTCTATTCATCTCCCTCTTTTTTGCTGAAGCAATCCCTGTCTTTAGCCTGCTTCGGTATGTTGAATATAATCTAGTGCTGAGCCTGTTGTCTGTCTCGATTCTAGCTATTTCTCTACTCATGACTTGGAATAGAAAAGGTGAAAAACAAAAATTGATGGAGAGCATCAGATCTGTCATCGCACTTGTGGGTCTCATGATCACTATCATGATCATCCCTATAGGTCTCTTTGAGTCTGGGATATTGGCGATCTCTATGGCTATGATGATAGGGATCAACCTTACCTTAAATAGTAGAAAAATGTTGGGGTATGCCTTACTGTTCTCCTTTATGTTACTATTATATACGAGTTCACTAGACTACAACTACTATTTCATAGCTATGATCGTGACCTATACATATGCTTTTTTTGCCACTCTCATAGCCAACTATTATCACCACAAGACCTCCCTAGGAAACAACTACAGTTCTGATGGCTCTAGTGGTTTTGTGTGGACTATCATGGCACTGATTGTATTTGTATTGTCTGTGGGGGCTGCGATATACTATCTGATACCTCAACCTAAAGCTCTACACTATGGTAAGCTGCCATTTGGCGGAGATCTGGAGTATCTAGGGGTAGAGGGTGAAACTACACCAAATAGCCCATTTTACAAAAACAAAATAGATCAACTTGCCTATTATGACGGAAAGAGCAAAGAGAAGAACCATAATAGCTATTTCCTATACAGCAGAGAGGCTAACACTACAGTATCTTATGATGGTACGATCAGCAAAGAGATGAAAAAGAGTATAATTCAAAAAACCGATGCACTCAAAACAAAAAATGAAACAGAGAAGTCATCACACGATAAAAACAGCAGAGAGAAAGAGCTGGCGAAAAAGAAAGAGTTGGCAAAAAAGAGTAGCCAGAAGGAAAAAAAGCTAAAGCAAAAAAACAGACCAGCCTACTACTCCTACTACAAAAACTATGGTTCTAGCGAAGGAAACCGAACAGATGTACTCTTCGAGGTGATTGGACCTGATGCACGATTCTTGCGTGGTGAGAGCTATGACTATTTCGATATGCGTGGATGGCAACGAAGCATCAAGCATATGTGGAGCTTCAAGGTCAAAAATAACGAATACACAAACAGAAACAGTAGTGGCACAATATTTGACAACTACACTATCACTGTAAAAGGCAAATTGACAGGAAGAGCTATCATACATAAGCCTACAGGTGTAAAAAAACTCTTTTTCCCAACAAATCTTTTGTATGTAGACCCTCAAGAGACATACTACGCCCCCCTACAATTGGCAGTCGGCACATACTACTCTATGAGTGCATCGCGAGAGAGATACTACGGATACGATATAGTAAATGGTATAGATATATGGTACAAAAAGCAATATCTCTCCATACCTAAAGATCTTGACCCTAGAGTAGCCAGACTAGCAAAAAAAATCACAATGGACAAAAATACTCCTCTCGAAAAAGCAGAAGCTATCATCAGCTATTTCAGGAGTAACTATCTCTACAAAAATGAGAATATATACAACCCTCTACACAAGCAGACACTAGAGAGTATGCTCTTTGATACAAAGATGGGGAATGCTACACAGTTCAATACGGCACTTGTACTCATGCTTCGTTCGGTTGGGGTCTACACGAGGATAGCCACAGGCTACGCCCCTGGTGAATACAATGAAAATACACACTCATATATAGTGACACGAGAACATAGAGCTATATGGGCAGAGGTCTACATCAAAAATGGTAAATGGATCGTGCTACATGCGGCAGATGATGTAGCCTATGAGGGTGAAGCACTTATCAAACAAGCAGAGCAGATGAGGAGACTCTTCATAGCAGGTGCTTTTCTAGCCCTTCTACTGTTGGCAATACTCATATATCTTTTGCGACCATTCATGCGGAGACACAGAGCTATATGGAATATAAAAAAGTATTACAAATCCGATGATATCAACTTCGTCATCAAGAGCTACATAGAGACAGTGAGCTACTATGAATATCTCGGTGTAGACTCAGATATCGCTCATACTGTGCAAGAGTATAAAGAGTATATACAAAATCTACAAACAGAAGATAGTTATCTGATAGAGTATATCAGTATCTACTACAACCAAGCTCTATATAGTGGGGAGCTAGATCTCAAATTTGACAGAGATAGATATCTGGAGAGTGCCATATATCTGATAGATAGCTCATCTAGCCATCATTATCCTACTAGTATATTTGGTAGACTTGAAGCCTCTGTAGGCAAAACCGCACTATCGCTATATATATTTATCTCTTTGTTTGTTGTCGTCATAGTGACTGGCTACTTGATGTCAGACCATGAAGAAAATAAAGCTTTCAAGACGATCTCTTCCAATAAAAACAAGGTATTTAACTCCAAGATAAAAGAGACACTCTTGGAGTATGATAGATTTGATAAATACAAGGCGATGGCTATCGTAGTAGAGAAGGATTATGAGTATACCATGGGGTGGTCTTCTGCTCGTGCCTCACAAGCAAAAGCAAACAGTGATGCCATGGACAACTGCACAAAAGCCAAGATCAAAAAGAAGAGAACGATGGAGTGCAAACTCTACATGATTGATGATGAGATTCAATTTTCTTCAACAATTATGCAACACCCAATAAGACGCAGATAAGGAACTGTATATGGCAGGAACTAGGCAAACTTCTTATCCAATTACTCTAGCTCCCACCATCTTGGCAATGCCAATGAATTAACGAATTTGAGAGAGCGTTAGGGGTCTGATGTAAGGTGTCAAAAAAACACCATTCATTCACTCTTTCTATTTCCACTATTTGGATATATAGAAACGATACAGTTAGGGGACATTGGTTTTGTGAGCGAAGCGAATGAAACCTGTGTCCCCGCATAGTGACCGTTCGTCCCTGACTGCAAC
>WFMX01000146.1 GCA_015488875.1 Campylobacterota bacterium
AGCAATAACTGAACGAAACTACTATCTGCATCTAAGGCTATCAAAAATTCTGCACCAGAATTTCTACCTAAAATACTCTCTTTGATTTGATGAGCATAGATATCTTTATTTAATTTTGATACAAAAGTATTCAATAGCTGATTTGTTGCCACGGTTCCATAATTTTCATTGATAGTTGATAAATTATTGATAAGTAGTATAGCTACAGTTTTGGGTTTATCCTGTTTTAGCCTCTTTATAAATGCCAATTGATTGAAACCATCTGTTGTTTGATCCAATAGTGTCTCTTGCACATCCAACTCCAACAAAAAATATATAAAATATACTGTAATAAATATAAGACCACCCATAAGTAGGGCGTTCTCTATAGTTACAGATACGAAACCACCCATAGAAAAAGTGGTATAAAATAGCAGTGTTATCAACACTATGATCGGTATGCCAGCCCTAAGAGCCAGCTTAAATCTCCTAGCTCTCTCTTCTCTAGCTGATATCAACATCTATACATCCAAATGTTTCACATCTTTTGCGTGTCGCTCTATATAATCTCTCCTAGGCTCCACTTCGTCACCCATAAATAGAATGAAAGTATCACTAGCAATCTCACTATCATCTATAGTAACCCTAAGTAGCCTACGATCCTCAGGGTTCATAGTAGTCTCCCATAGTTGCTCTGGGTTCATCTCACCTAGACCTTTGTATCTCTGGATATATGCACCTTTTTTGGAAGATTTCTCTATCTCGGATAGTATCTCTAGTAGGTCTCTCTCTTTGAACTCATCTGTAATTCTCTCTTGGATATTGTTGTTTATATACACCGCTTCATTGTAGTGTGGATTGGTGAAGAGTACATCATCTATGATAAGCTCCTCTAGTCCATCGTTGGTCTGTACAAATAGGTGTATCTTATCCTCGGTGATAGTCTCGCTAAGTATGTTGTATCCTAAGGAGTTGATATAATCTTTGATGACTTTGGAAAACTCTTGATTGTCTGTCCCTACTATATCTGGATTTTCTATCATATGCCTGAGTACTTCAGGCAGTGCAAACCTCTTCTCTATTTCATCTAGTGTCATCTTGTAGTATGCTACCATCTTGAATAGATCTATAAGGTCATTGCGTCCCATAGTCTCACTCTCTACTACTGATATCCCATTCTCTATCAGATAGTCGTTTAGTGATTTATCGTCCTTTAGATAGGTCTCATTTTTGCCTTTTTTGTATCTATATAGTGGTGGTTGAGCTAAGTATAGATAACCCTTCTCTATGACAGGCTGGAGAAATCTAAAGAAAAATGTCATCAAAAGTGTCTGTATGTGGCTACCATCTACATCCGCATCGGTCATGATGATGATCTTATGATATCTGAGCTTATCTTCATTGAACTCGTCACCTATACCACATCCCATAGCTGTGATCATATTTTTGATCTCATCTGATTTGAGTATCTTTTCTAGTCGTGCTTTCTCTACATTGAGTATCTTACCTTTGAGTGGTAGGATGGCTTGAAAGACTCTATCTCTACCCTGCTTGGCAGAACCACCAGCAGAGTCACCCTCCACTAGATATATCTCAGATAGAGCTGGATCTTTACTTTGACAATCAGCTAGTTTTCCTGGCAGAGTACCTATGCTCATAGAGTCTTTTCTCTTGACCAAATCCTTAGCTCTTTTGGCGGCATCTCTACCTCTAGCGGCCAATAGTACCTGTGCCATGATAGCCTTCGCCTCTATAGGATTCTCTTCGAGATATTTGTTGAAATTTTCTGAGAAAAATTTGTGAACTAGTGGTCTGACATAGCTAGAACCCAACTTTCCTTTGGTCTGACCCTCAAACTGTGGCTCAGGAACACGCACAGAGACTATGGCTATCAGTCCCTCTTTGCAGTCCTCGCCTGTGATCTTGACACCCTTCTCTTTGGCATTGGCATTTTTGGCGATATATGAAGCCATAGATCGTGTAAGACCAGCTCTAAATCCTGCTTCGTGTGTACCGCCATCTGCTGTTTTGATATTGTTGACAAAAGATAGTGACTTTTCACTATCTGCGTCACAGTACATCAAAGCTATATCTATCTCTATATCATCCGCTTTTCCTTGGAAAAATTGTGCAGTTGATACAGGCTCTTTTGTATTCATATCCTCTACAAACTGCTTGATGCCACCCTCGAAGTGAAATAGCTCTTTAGTGCCATCCCTCTCATCTTTGAACTCTATCTTGATCTTTGGATTGAGATATGCCAACTCCTTAAACCTCTTCATTAAGATCTCTTTTTGGAATGTCGTAGTCTCTGTGAAGATGGTATCATCAGCCCAAAACTCTATCTTGGTTCCCTTTTTGCGAGTATTGCCTGTGGCTACTAGCTCTTTTTGTGGTATACCCTCTTTGAAGTCTTGTTCATATATCTCACCATCTCTATGTACTGTCAGATGTAGATCTTTTGATAATGCATTGACTACAGATACACCCACTCCATGTAGTCCTCCTGATACTTTGTATGTATCTTTGTCAAACTTACCACCTGCATGAAGTACAGTCATGACTACGGTAGCAGCAGATATCTTCTCTGTAGGGTGTGGTGCTACAGGTATACCTCTACCGTTGTCCTCTATGATCGCTGAGCCATTTTTGGTCAGTGTCACCTTGATAGTGTCACAAAACCCTGCCATCGCTTCGTCTATGGAGTTGTCTACTACCTCATATACCAAGTGGTGCAAGCCCCTTATAGAGGTGTCACCTATATACATACCTGGTCTTTTTCTTACTGCCTCTAGACCTTTGAGGACTTTGATATTACTAGCACCATATTCTGCCATTTCTCTTCTCCATTGTGGATTGGGCTACGCCAACTAGGGGGTAGCTTTATATAATGCTTTATTTTAGCTAAAAAATGGTAAGAGTAGGTTAATGTGGTACATATTGACATATAGTTATTGAAATAGAAAGAGGCATAAATAGTAAGAAGCGAAAACAAGGAGTACTAAAAATCGCTTCTTACATTGGGGGTTGTGATCATCAAGAAAAACAAGGAAGGTTTACATCTTGGACAAAAGGAGTAAAGACTCTTGATGATCGATTATATAGGGAAAGATATTATCTTTCTTGGCGTAATTATACTCTGTTAGAGTAAACGATTTAAAAATGAAATATTAACAAATGGATAACTTGCATACAAGCATACGCGGTATGCAGTCATTACTAGTACCAAACGATATGACATGTTGTATAAATCGACCCAACCGACTCTACAAGATCAGTAATCAACCAAAAACATCTGGTATATTCACTATCTTAGTGTCTTTATCTATCTCCTTTGTGTACTTCTTGTTGTCAAAATAATATGGGTGTTTCATCTTTTTTTTATGATTTTTTTCTTCAAATAAGCTTTGGTCATCAAACTCTAAAAGCCCTTGAATTTTATCCAATTCATTTAATCCTCTCAATACATCAATAAACTTTTCTAATGTGATTTTTCCATTCATTTCAAACTGCTGATATCTGCGATATGTCATCCCTATATGTGTAGCAAATTTTTTTTGGTCTCCATAGTATTGCATGTCTTCTCTGCGTTTTTGTTTTGCTCGTCTTGCTAACTCTTTCATTATCTCTTCTGTTGTGGCCAAACTAAAATCTAACTCTTTCATCAATAATCTCCTTTTGTGAACAGTTCATCCACAAATTTTGTCTCTTCCAATATTTGCTTAGCTAGCTTCTCAGGGATACCAAGACTGCTACCCTCTTTTACTAATTTATTATTCTTGATATCTATCATCATTTCAATATTCTCTTTCAAAAATAATTCGCTAATATTATAAGGTTTAAAAGCATCTCTTATTTGGTGTATCGTTGCTCTATTGAGAGAGTAGTTGCCCAATAACATTTGGTGATATCCATTACTTGTGTATGTCAAATCATATGCTGGAGCAAAAGCCCATTTTCCTTTACTGTTCATCAGAAATGAAAAGTTTTTTGAGTGATCGTCTCTATTTCCGAAGATCGCATTAAATAAAATAACCTTTGCCATCTGCTCTTTGTGGGCTTGAGATAAATTGAGTTTTTGAGCAATTTTGAACATATAGTCCATACCATAGCTACCAGGCAGATGATCACTGATCAGACCAGGAAGTCCATATTGATATCCAAGGTGAGAGAAATTTTGTACACTTCTATTTGCCATAGGCATCTTTATAGGTGAAAAATCAAGGCAATTTGTCTCTGAGTATTTAAACTTGATTATCCCCTTATGCTCTACAAGTTGTCCAACATCCTCACCCCATGCTCTGATATCAATCATTTTTGCCCTTGAAAATATACAACTTTTTTGCGTATTAGATATTGGGGGTGCTGCAATAATCATAACCTTTGAAAAATTTGATATAATAGTGACAAAAACCAATCTAAAAATAAAGTAGAGATATGAGACTCCCACAAATATTGATAACGATATCAGATATACTTCAGCAAAGAGGAGCTAAAGCCATAGTGGTGGGTGGTAGTGTGCGTGATCACTATCTGCAACTCCCTATCAAAGATTATGATATAGAGGTCTTTGGATTGGACTCTTTAGAGGAGTTAGAAGAGATATTGGGCGACTTTGGCTCAGTCAATCTCGTGGGCAAGAGCTTTGGGGTGTTGAAGTTTAGCTATGATGGTGATGAGTATGACTTCTCATTTCCTCGCAGAGAGGAGAAGGTCTCTGATGGGCATAGAGGGTTTGATGTATCTGTAGATGCTGGTATGGACTTCAAAGAGGCAGCACTTAGGAGAGACTTTACTATCAATGCTATGGGGTATGATATAGCGGAGAAAAAATTTATAGATCCCTATGGTGGATTGGAGGATATAAAGCAGAAGACTTTACGACATATAGATGATGCTACATTCATCGAAGATCCACTTAGGGTATATAGGGCTGTTCAGTTTTGTGCTAGATTTGAGTATGAGTTAGCAGATAGTAGTTTTCGACTATGTAGAGAGATGGTGTCTGATGGCTCACTAGAGGAGCTAGCTAAAGAGAGGGTATATATAGAGTGGAAAAAGCTTTTATCTAAGGCTCTCAGACCATCTATAGGCTTGGAGCTATTTCGCAAACTTGGAGTATTGAGGTATTTTCCAGAGCTTGAAGCACTTATAGGCACGCCACAATCACCCAAATGGCATCCTGAGGGCGATGTGTGGATACATACATTATTGTGCGTAGATGCCATGGCTGTGATATTGTATACTCAAAATACTCAATACAATGAAGAGCAGAAGATCCTCTATCTATTTGCCATATTGTGTCATGATCTAGGCAAGCCTACCACGACCACCATAGATGACGATGGCAATATCAAGTCCATAGGTCATGAACACGCAGGTGTACCTATAGCCAAATCCTTCATGGGTAGATTGACCGATGAACACTCGCTCATAGAGGGTATACTTCCGCTAGTCGAACAACACTTGAAGCCATCGCAGTTTTACAGAGCAAATAGTAGCGACAAAGCCATCAGGAGATTGGCTACTAAAGTATCTATAGAGGATTTGGTCGTGGTAGCAAAAGCTGACTTTTTGGGGCGTACTACAGATGAGGCTCAAAGTGGTATCTATAGGGCAGGGGAGTGGCTACTAGAGAGATCGAAACTGCTCAGTGTGAAGAAGAGTCCATTAGCCAATCTACTACAGGGCAGAGATCTTATGGAGTTGGGCTTTGAACCTTCGCCAAAATTTGGTAAAATTCTTGATGAGGTGTATGAGCTACAGTTAGATGGGATTATAAATAACAAAGATGAAGCGATAGCTTATATCAAAGAGAAGTATATAGGAGAGTTGTAATGTTAGCAGATATAGGAAATACACATGTGCATATATATGATGGTAGGGAGACTAAGCACCTCTCTCATAGTATCGCCATATCTAAGTATGCAAAAGAGAGTATATCTTATATCTCAGTCAACCGTACTCTACAAGATGAGATATCCACACAAACCAACTGGATAGATATCTCAGCACAGATATCCCTAAACGGTGCATATGAGGGCATGGGTGTAGATAGGCAAGCCCTATGTATGAGCTATGATGATGGGATCTTCGTAGATGCTGGCTCTGCTATTACCATAGACATTATGGACGATGGAGTCTATGGAGGTGGCTTTATTATGCTAGGTCTCAAAGCTATGCTAGAGGGCTATAGTAGTATCTCAAAAGCCCTAGAGACGACCATAAATAGAGATATTTCTATAGATAAGTTACCCAAAACAACAAGAGATGGGATAACATATGGTATAATCGCACCTATTATTTCTATCATCAAAGAGCATCAAAACAGCAAACCCATATACTTCACAGGTGGAGATGGCAAGCTCCTCGCATCTTTTGTAGCTGGAGCTATATACGATGAAGCGATACTCTTTAGAGGGATAGAGAGAGGGATAAAAAGCACTAAATAGTAAGGATATTAATATGTTGACCATAGCACTACCCAAAGGTAGAATAGCAGAAGAGACCTTAGAGATATTTTCAGAGATATTTTCAGAGTCACTTGGCAAAGAGTTCAGTTTTGAGAGCAGGAAGCTTATACTTGATATAGGTGATTTTAGATTTTTAAATGTACGAAACCAAGATGTCCCTACCTATGTGGAGCATG
Organism: Campylobacterota bacterium; assembly: GCA_015488875.1. GTDB lineage: Bacteria > Campylobacterota > Campylobacteria > Campylobacterales > Sulfurovaceae > SZUA-451. The sequence continues at coordinate 6,629 of WFMX01000146.1, forward strand.
GAGCAGCAGATATCGGTGTAGTGGGGCTAGATGTCATCACCGAAAAAGAGCTAGACATCATCAATCTCATGGATATGAATCTAGGCAAATGCAAAGTGGCCATAGGCATCAAAAATGAAGATACGCTAGACTGGAGTAAGCCAGATATCAAAGTAGCTACAAAGATGGTCAATATCACAAAGAACTACTTCGCACAAAAGGCAGTGGGAGTAGAGGTGATCAAGCTATATGGCTCTATAGAGTTAGCTCCATTAGTTGGACTAGCTGACGCTATAGTGGACATAGTAGAGACAGGTAGCACTATGCGTGAAAATGGTCTCAAAGTAGCAGAAGACATCATGGATTCCTCGGCACACCTCATAGCCAACAAAAATAGCTACTATGCCAAAAAAGCCGAGATACTAGACTTGTATGAAAAGATCAATAGCGTAGTCCAAAACCGTGTCAAATAATCTATCCACCAACAAGGCACTAGACTTATATGCAAAAGTAGAAGATATAGTAGGAGTCAAAGAGGCATCGCCACAGCTATACGCTTATTATCTACTATACTTGCAGAGCATTGGATTTGATTCGATGCTTGATGTGGGTTGTGGTAGCGGTGATTTCTTGATACAGATGAGAGATGCTCTTAGTATCCCTGAAGTGCTAGGCATTGACTTGAGCAGCGTTATGGTGCAGAGGGCAAGAGCCAAGGGCTTGAGTGCCAAAAATATAGAACTCGCGAATGTCAAAGGCTCTTTTGATGTCATCACCGCAGTCTTTGACATGCTCAACTATCTCAACAAAGAAGAGCTAGAGGGCTTTTTGAGTTCTATAGAAAAACATCTCAATCCAAAGGGCTTTTTCTTATGCGATATCAATACACTCTATGGCTTTAGAGAAGTAGCAGTAGGCTCTTATATAGCAGATGATGATCATAGATTTTTGACCATAGATAGTGAGTTTGAAGATGGCGTATATAAGTCGGACTTCACACTGTTTGAAAAGTCAAAGATGGGCTGTTATCGAAAATCACAAGAGACTATAGAGCAACTATACCACTCCATAGATGAGATCACATCGCTATTGCCAAATATGCGACTAGCATCAAAAGATAGCGTGACACTATATGGAGACGAATCAGACAAGAGCTTTTTGGTCTTTCAGATGAGATAGCACTAAGCCATCAACGATAGCTATACACAAAGTGAACCGAAGCATTATCACCACACCCTGTTGGAACTGTGGAACTAGATAAGTGGCATAGTTGGTGATGTTAAAATTATTTTTTGACAATGCTATTTTGATGTGCATAGACTACTATGGCGACAAATACACCACCCTGTACTACGCCCAAGATAACTTCTGATATCACTGCTATCATTGCGGTGAGTGTTTGTGGTATCCAGTCTCCTGAACCAAGTGTTGTGAATGTGACAGTCGAGATATACATCGATGTCACAAAGCTATGTTCATGTATAGATGCGAAGTTTTGCGGACTAAATTGTGCACTCAAGTGAAAAAGCGAAAAAACATCAAATATATCAAATACCGCTGCATAATATATGATAGTAATGATCGTCACCTCCAAATAGAGCAGTACGATTTGTAATAGTGCAAATCGTACACTACTTTTTGTACGGCTAAAGATATAGATCGCTACATCAAGCATAGCAAAACGAGCTATGATTATATAGATAATATTTGCTATTAATATCTGATCTTGATAAGTAGTGAACCATTCTGGCTGCATGCTATGTATCACTAGCTCAAAAATCAAAGGTATAAGCACTGTCGGTAAAAGTAAAAAGGCTATCTTTTCGTTGTGAATAAAACGCCTCTCTCGTTGCATAAATTTTGTAATCATACTACTCCTGATTGTTTATTATATCCAAAACCTCTGTGACACTCAAAAGTTTCCCTGTACTTTTCACCTCACCATCTATGACCAAAGCAGGAGTACTCACTACGCTATACTCCATGATCTTCATAATATCCTCTACTTTTTCGACACTATGAAATCCACCAATCTGTGCTACTGCCTCTTGTGCTACTTTTTCTAGTGCTTTGCACTTTGCACACCCTGTACCTAATATCTCTATTTTCATTTTCTCTCCTTGTCATATAATTTGACTACTGTTTGTATCCTATTGTGTGAAGTCAAACAACACTTTTTATGACTCTCACTCTATAAGCT
>WFMX01000147.1 GCA_015488875.1 Campylobacterota bacterium
CATCTTGATAGTTTGCTCTTAGCTGTTTGGTATCTTTGGGTAAGCAGTAGCCTCCATAGCCAAATGATGGGTTATTGTAGTGTGTGCCTATACGAGGATCCAATCCTACACCCTCTATGATCTGTTTACTGTCCAATCCGAGTGCCTGTGCATAACTATCTAACTCATTGAAATAGGCTACACGCATAGCTAGATATGTGTTTGAAAATAGCTTGACAGCTTCTGCTTCTGTGGAATTTGTGTATAGTATAGGGATATCTTTTTTGATAGCTGCCGATGCCAATAGCTTGCCAAAGACTTCTGCTCTATCACTAATCTCACCGATGATTATCCTAGATGGGTGTAGATTGTCATACAATGCACTACCCTCTCGCAAAAATTCTGGCGAAAAGATGATATTGTTACATCCTAACTCTTCGCTTATCTGCTTTGTGTACCCTACTGGCACTGTGGATTTGATCACCATAGTAGCAGTGGGGTTTATCTCCATCACATCTTTGATGACAGATTCTACAGATTTGGTATTGAAGTAGTTTGTCTCTGGGTCATAATCTGTAGGTGTAGCGATGATGACAAAGTCGGCATCTTTATAGGCTTCATATTTATCTAGCGTGGCTTTAAAATTGAGAGATTTGTTTTGTAAAAAATCTGTAATCTCGGTATCCTCTATAGGAGATATCTTTTTATTGAGCATCTCTATCTTTTCTGCTATCAAGTCCAACGCTACTACTTCATTGTGCTGAGACAATAGTACACCATTTGAGAGTCCCACATATCCTGTACCTGCTATCGCTATCTTCATATATATTCCTTATTGTTAATATGTAAATTGTATAAAAATTTGTTAAATAAATTATACTCAAAGCCTTATGAAGTAGTGCTGAAAGAGAATATATATGGGTTGTTTGTGAAAATGGCATAAGTTATTGTATAATATAGAACTCACAGAATTAAATGATGTAGATTATTACAAGGAAAAACAGTGGAAAAAGCATATAAACTTTTGGCAAAGCAGCAAGGCATATCAAATAAAAAAGCCAAAGAGGTGATAGATAGAGGGTTGGTATTTGTAGGCGACAAGAAAGTCAAGATAGCAAGAGCAGAACTACCAGATGATACAAGGTTTCGTGTAGAAGATGTAGCCGATGTCAAGATACTCTATGAAGATGAAAATATAGTAGCCATAAACAAACCAGCTCAAGTAGATAGCTATGATATACAAGATGCCATAGAGGGTGTGGAGCTACTACATAGACTAGATAGAGATACTAGTGGTGTACTTCTACTAGGACGCAATCGTGAATTTATAGATGATGCCATCAATGAGTTCAAAAATCGTAGAGTAAAGAAAGAGTATGTAGCATGGGTAGAGGGTGTCATCTATGAAGAGATAGAGATAGAAGCACCCATTCTCACCATCAAAAAAGGCAAAGCATTTTCCAAGATAGATGACATCAAGGGCAAAAAAGCTTATACAAAAGTAAAACCACTAGAGATACAAGGCAAAAAGAGTAAAGTTTCTATAGAGATAAAGACAGGTAGAACACATCAGATCAGAGTACATATGGCACATATAGGTCACCCCGTGGTAGGTGATGAGCAGTATGGTAGTCGCACACAGACGAAGCGAATGTTGTTACACTCTGCCAAAATGGCTATATTTGATTATGCTTTTGAAGCAGGCGAACCCAAGGATATATTGAGATATAAATAGGTCAATATGACATACAATCTATCTATAGCGTAAAATCTATGATAATATACCATATATTCTAAACAAAGGCAGTAAGATGAGAGCTATAGGGTTCAACATAGCAGAATTAGAATCTATGAAAAAATATCCAGATAAGCTATATGCCAAAGGCGATATAGAGCTACTGAAACGACCAAAGATTTCCATAGTAGGTACTCGTAGACCATCAGCATACACTAAGAGATATACTTATGAGTTGGCAAAATCCATATCTAGTAGAGGAGTAGCTATCGTGAGTGGTGCTGCTATGGGCGTAGATGCCATAGCACATCAAGGAGCGACTTCTAGTAATACTATAGCGGTGATGGCAAATAGCCTCAACTTTAGATACCCCTCAGTAAATAAAAATCTCATAGAGGAGATAGAACAAAACGGTTTGACCATCAGTCAATTTGAATCTGATTTTAGAGCTACATCATGGAGCTTTGTGCTTCGTAACGAGATAGTAGTTTCACTCGGTGAGTCTCTCATCATCACAGAAGCAGATGAAGATAGTGGCTCTATGCGAAGTGCGGAGTATGCTGTCAAAATGGGCAAGAAAATATATGTACTCCCACATCAACTAGGAGATAGCAAAGGCACAAACCAACTCCTTAGAGATGGATTGGCAGAGCCTATCTATGATATAGAGAAGTTCGCATCACAGTTTGGTCAAGCCGTAGATGACGATATACCAAAAGATGATTTTTTCTATTTTTGTCAAAAGTCACCTACGCTTGATGAGACTATAGAAGGTTTTGGTGATCGCATATATGAGGCAGAATTGGAAGGTTTGGTGAAGATAGAGAATGGATTGGTTAGATTGATATAAATTTTGGTAAAATATGGTTATAAAATGTTCATAAGGCAAAAAATGAGAAATCTTCTACAAAAACTCCAACAAAAACATATGACAGAGATAATAGATGAGTTGACTCCTATATTTTATAGATACAAAAGGTACGGGCATAAGTGTTCAGCACTATTACTTTATAGTGATGCCAACTTGGATCATAATCTTGTAAAAGAGACTATCAGACTGACAGATCACTCTAAACAACTAGAAGATAAGCTGATCTTTATTGTATTTGAAGAAGCTGAGATATCTGATGCCATAAAAGCATCAGAGAAGTTACTGTCCGCACTACGCAACTCATCGCAAGAGGATGTTTATATAGGTGTAGAGGAGTGTAGCGATAGACATGAGGGTGGATCTATGGTTCGTGAGCTTTTTAGTCTATTGGATTTTTCTATAGAGCATAAACATACCAATCAAGTGATAGACAAGAGCTATTTTGATGGAGTTTATTGATATCTATATAATCATCTATCCAACAAAGCTTTAACCCTCTCTAAGGCTTCTCGTGTCTTGCCCGCTTCGTATACTAATGCAAGTCTTATGTATCCTTCGCCTACCCCATCTCTACCTAGATATGAGCCTGGTATCACTTTGAGGTTGAAATCTTTATATGCTCTAGTAGTGAATTCTATCTCATCATCAACTTTGAGCCATATGTAGAATGTAGCTTTGGGGCTATCTATCCCTAGTATCTCGGTGGCTATCTCAAAATTGTGGCGATATTTGGCTCTGAAGGTAGCCACATGCTCTTGATCTGCCCATGCTGCTGCTGCTGCTGCCTGTAGCGGTAGTGGTGACGCACAGCCCACATAAGTGCGATATGTCATATAGTCTCGGAGTATCTCTGCATCTCCAGCTATAAATCCACTTCTAAGACCAGGAGCACTCGACCTCTTGGATATGGAGTTGATGACCAAGATATTTTTGAATTCACTATTGCCCACCTCTATACTAGCATTGAGAAGCGATGGTAGTGGCTCATCTATGTATAGATCGGCATAACACTCATCATTGAGCAGGACAAAGTCGTGTTTGAGTGCCAGCTCTACCCATCTCTTGAGTGACTCTAGCTCCATCACAGATGCCGTAGAGTTGTTGGGTGAGTTGAGTATCACTAGATGGCATTTTGCTAGTGACTCTTCATCTATGATAGTCTGGAAATCGTTTGAGCTATCCAAGTCGAGATGTATGATCTCTGCCCTACTTGCTTTGGCAGCACCCTCATATATCTGATAGAACGGATTTGGAAATGCCATAACAGGCTGATCTATATCATGCAGTAGAAACTGCGGGAAGTTGAACAGTACTTCTCTAGTGCCAAATGTTGGTATGATCTGAGAGTTATCCATGTCCAAGTCAAATCTACTCTTGAGATAAGTCAACATGCCATCTCTTAATATCTCTTCACCAGCAGTTTTTGGATATTTGTTGAGTAGTGATGCACTCTCAATGAGTGCGTCTAGTATGAACTGTGGTGTAGCAAACTGTGGCTCGCCTATGGTCAAGCTTAGTGGACTGTAGTTGGTATTGGGTGATATATCTTTGAGGAGATTATTTAGTTTTTCAAATGGGTATGTTTCAAAATGCAAGAGTATAGCCTTTTGATTATATTTTAACCAAATTTATCTGTCTATTTCCTTTGGGTAGATTGAATGAAATTTGTGATGTTGAAATCTGTGAAATTAAAATCCATCTTGTAATCAGTCATATATATACAAGTCTGCTTATCACAGACTGATGCTTCAAAATCTTTAGTCTCAGGATCGCACTCCTCGCCATACTCTTTATCTATGATCCCATCACCACAATACCGTAGTTCAACGGTAAGGCACTCAGGCTCATAGCTCTTGATGGGTCGCGATACGAAGTAATCCTCATACTCCTTGGTGGACTCGTTGAAGTCACCTCTCTCATCATATTTGGTGTAGTATTTGACAGCACTCTCCCTGCCTGATGAGTTGATATCTGCATACTCTATAGTGTAGTGAAACTCTATGGTTCTACGCTCTTTTCTCTTTGGCTTGTGATATATGCAGTCGGCAGCAAATGCCACCACCTCTATATCGTCACCTGGTGCAACATCACTATATCGTATCCAATCCTCAGCCTCTGTGCATCCATCTATTAAGTTTTTATCTGATGGGTATATCTTTATCTTAAATGTAGAGCCTATGTAGACATTCTTTTTATTCCAATAGTTCAAGAGATTTGCTCTCGTCTCTCCATCTTTGTCATCTGATATGTAGTATATTTTTGATATATTGGTTTGTTTGTTACACTCTTTTATGGGGTGCTTTACTATCTTTATCTCGCCAGCATGCAACAGCGTCATACATATAGCCATAGTCAGATATATACTTTTCGCAAAATTCATCTCTCTACTCTATCACTATCTAGTGATCTTTATTTTTACTCTTCTTTTTCCATACTGCTGTACGAGATTGTATAGTTTTTTTGAATTATGATTGCCTAGCTTGATACATCTGTACGCATCACCTCTTTTGAGTGGTCTATCTGTGCCTGCACCAAATATCGCCAGATCATTTTTGAGAAATATCACATTTTTGAGAAATAGTCTATTGCAGACTTTTGAGTTGTAGCTCTCCCTGATAAAGATAGGTCTATAGGTTCCAAGTGGAGTCTCATACCCTTTTCTGCCTGTAGATATTGCCCATTTGTATACTAGCCGATTTTCTCTATAGACTTTCATTATCTGCTTATATATATGTATCTTTATATATAGAGAGTATGATCTTCTTTTGCGTGTTTTTTTGCTATTTGTTGTACTTTGCTTATATGTCGTTCTGTCTTCATCCAAAATTTTATTGAGATACGCTTTTTCTGCTTTGAGCTTAGCCAGCTCCATTTCATACTCTTGCTGTGGAAGTAGCGTACTCTCTTGGGTAGATGAAGCCTGAAGATACGATATGTTTATAGAGAGTGCCACTATTAGTATCACAAATAGATTTTTGATATTTTGCATATATGCGTCACCTTTTTTGATTGAGATAAAAGAGTTTAATTTATGATACCTAAAGATTGATTAAAAGCTATTTAGGTAGCCTTGCCACCTCTCAAAATATCCAAAACATTGGTAGCATATGACCCTTTTGGTAGTGTAAAGCTCAGCTCATAATGAGCCTTATCCTCTATATACTTCTTCTCTATCTCTGTCACTTGTACCCAGGCATATCTCCTAGCTCCGCTTTCGTTGATGTCTTCATCGTAGTTGGACTCTATGGAGCCTGCATACCCCTCTGCTCTCTTGACTTTTTTGCCTGCCAGCAGACCTGTAGGTGCTATATCTTTGGTGGTGAACCTCTCTGCTTCACTCTGCAGATCCTCCACATAAAAGACTCTTCCATATGGATAGTGCATCATTAGATCACCCTCTAGCAGTTTGAAGAACATATCTTGGCTCTTTGCTCCTCTGAGTGTACCTCTATCCAATTCTAGGTGCTTTTCTGCCTCATCTTCGCTGAAATTCTCCAATAGTAGTGATATTTCCACTCTTTTTGAGAGCCATTCGTTGAAGAGTCGACTTTGATATGAGCTGATCAAAAATTCTCTAGTCTTGCGGTCTCGCATCTTTAGTGATCCCTCTACTAGTTTTTTGCCATCTACCCAGTTGTTACCGTCTGTACCAAATCTCTGATCGCCGAAGTAGTTGGGTATGCCATTTGATTTTATCCATTTGAGCATGGAGTCTAGCTTCTCCCTCTGTACTCCTAGCACCTTTTTGAGTCGTATGCGAAACCTATTGCCCTTTAGGTGTCCTATCCTTATCTTGTTGTTGTGTTGAGTCATTTCGACTATTTTTATCTTATCATGGCTAAAAGCTTCTAGTTTATCTCTATATTTCAGAGGTACAGATATGGACTGTATAGTCATAGCGTGCTTGTCTTTGAGACCTGCATATCCTATATCCCTACGCCTTATACCTATATGTCCGCTTATGATATCTAGCATTTCCCAAGTTGTCAACTCTTTCTTTCGTACTTTGAGTATGAGGTGTTCACCTTCACCACTAAAATCATATAGAGGTATCTCCTCTACAGTAAAGTCTCGTGGTGATGGATTGAAGACAAACTCATTTTGGCTATTGATAGGGTATAAAAGTTTCATATTGTATTCATCCTGATTTTATTTTTGTATCTCTTTGGTCAACTCTTTGTACTTCTCTTTCATCTGTATGTTTTCAAACGGTATGATGGTAGGTATCTGTAGCATCATGACTGATTTCATCATCTCTTGACTACTAGATATGATCCTGAAGAGATCGCTACTTAGGGTTACTGTCTCATATGTATTTTTGGATAGATCGAGATTTTTTTGACCCACTGCTTTTGCTTTTTTGACTTGCTTTATCTCATCTATGAGATTTTTTCTATAGAGTATAGCCGTCTTTAGTGTCAACTGCTGAGATTGATAATTTTGGTAGTATATGTTTCGTCTTTTTAGATTTTCTTCTTTGGATATCTTTTTGGTTGTACTGAGCAGTATACTCTTAGTATGAGATATGATTTTATCTATTTGCGGTAGATAGCTCTTCTCTATCTTGTGTAGAAACTTATCTTGGATATATACTACTAGTTCTAGTAGTACCATATGCATACCATAATACTTTTTTGCTATCGTCAACTCTTCGTTGGACTCTTGCATGATAGCTAGTAGCTGTGTCGTGATCTGCTTGAGTACATCCATTACAAGTGTCATTTGTATGATGTCGTCACCATCTACACGAGACAAAAGCACATCTATCTGCTCAGGTGTGAGGTGGATGCCCAGCTCTTCAAAATTTCTACTCATAGATAGTTTTGTATCAAGTATGAGAGACTCTTGCCTCTCTATCTCGCTTTTAGCATCCTCTATCTTCTCTTGATATTGTGCTTTTGTTGTCTTGATGTGGCTCTCTGTAGGTGCTACTATCTTCTTCTCTCTATACTTTAGTATGCTCTGTTGGAGTTTTGTGATGCTACTCTCTGCATCTCTGATCTTCTCTTTGTAATTGAGTAGATTGTCGTCTAGTAACAAATTGATGATATCATCCAGTACCTTGTCGAAGTCTCTTCGTATAGATATCTTGTCAGCACCAAAGATAGCACTATCGGGTGCTGACTCCATCTTTTCACTGATAGATAGACCCTTTTCGAGATCCTCTATGACATCTTCCCATATGGATTGGAAATGTTCCTCTCTCAGTTTTTTGGAGTATATGGTCTTGTTCGTGTCGTCTCTCTCTTTGGTCTTGTCATCAGAGGTCGTCTTGTTCCATAGAGATTTGGCCTCTTGTGTGATATCTGATAGTTGGCTACTCCAATCTGTAGCAGATGAGATGGTGATCAGTAGAGATAGTATGAGAATATTTTTCATGTCTATCCTATCTTGATGTCGTTTCTGTCTTCTGTACTTTTGTGTGATCAGCCATGTTCATAGCATTTTTCATGCTAAATATCATCCAAACAACGCCAGCCAAAAAAATACCCAATATTATCAAAGGTGCAAATTTGTTCATTTTGTCTCCATCTAGCTCTATTTTTTATATATTCTAGCAAAATTTTTATCTTTTGTGATGAAATATTACTATTCCAACACATATTTAAGGTTATTTTAAACTAATATTCATTATAATCCCACTCCACAAGGACAGTTGGGTGAGTTGGCTGAAACCACATCCCTGCTAAGGATGCGTACGGGTAACTGTACCGAGAGTTCGAATCTCTCACTGTCCGCCATTATTATTCACTGCATTAAATTTCAAATATCATTTACCACAACACCTTTTAGAAACTATTTACTCACACAGTTTTATCTATAGCGATAACAACATTGATAAAAGTGCCAGCTAGCAACTGTTCCGATACTAGGATAAATAGTGACATATTTGGATGTCTATATCGTTGGGGTAGCCTAACATCAGTTATTTAGTAGTTTGTTCTTGTGCAGTTCTTAAAGTATAGATTTTGATACGCGATACTTTGGTTGTCATATTGCTAGTTTAGGTACTATAAATAGAGTAAAGGGTATAATTCTCTCAACTGTTTAGATTTTTCAATAAAGGTTTTTGATGTTTGAAACTATTATAGGTTTAGAGGTGCATGTACAGCTCAATACCAAGACGAAGATATTTTGCTCCTGCCCTACAAGCTTTGCTGCTATGCAAAATACAAATACTTGCCCTACTTGTTTGGCACTCCCTGGTGCATTGCCAGTACTCAATATAGAAGCAGTCAAGAAAGCTATGTCTTTTGGATATGCAGTAGATGCAGTAGTCAATAAAAGATCTATATTTAACCGAAAGAGCTACTTCTATCCCGATAGCCCTATGGCGTACCAGATATCACAATTTGACATACCTATAGTCGGAGAGGGGAATCTGACTATAGATTTCGATGATGGTAGCACCAAAGAGATAGGTATCACTAGAGCCCACCTAGAGGCTGATGCAGGCAAAAACATGCATGAAGG
>WFMX01000148.1 GCA_015488875.1 Campylobacterota bacterium
ATTAAAAACTTTATAGATGATGAAAAATATAAAATACAACAAAGCATAGGAACACAATAAATGTACAATGTCAAGCTGAGAGGGCAGAAGAGGGTGGTCGAGACTGATGATGGCTCTCGTACTCTCTACTCTGCTGAATTTGATGAAACATACCATTCAGATAGAGATGGTGCATTGTATGAGTCGCTACACAAACATGTGATTCCAGCCTTTGAGATAAAATCAGGTAGGGATAGCCTCAGGATATTGGATATATGTTTTGGCATAGGATACAACACCCTAGCCACTCTATACTATATCAAAAATGCAAATCTATCTACCAAAGTAGAGATAGTATCTCCAGAGCTTGATAGGGGATTGGTGGAGTCTCTATCGAGCTTCGACTATCCAGCAGAGTTCGAGCCGTTTGTTCACATCATAGAGGCTCTCAGTCGAGAGTTTTACTACAGTGATGAGCAGTTCACCATAAAGATACTACTAGGTGACGCGAGAGACTCCATACCGCTACTCAAAGAGAAGTTTGATATAGTCTATCAAGATCCATTTAGCCCAGAACACAACCCCCAACTATGGACAAGAGAGTATTTTCAAGATATACGCAAAATCTCCAAATATGATAGCATACTTACTACATACTCCATAGCCGCATCAGTACGCATGGGACTAGATGAGAATGGCTACAAGCTTTTTTTGCTCCACAATAAAGGGATAAGAGACTCCATGATAGCCTCCCCAAAGATGCTAAATGGTTATGAGTTTATAGATATGGAACTCAAGAAGCTAAGGAACCCTACGGCTGTGAGCTTGAGGGATTAGGGACTACACACAAAATCAATATCCCCCTAATTGCTAGTGAGCCGAAGTCTGGGAGTTTTCAAAATATTTACACTGTCTTAGAGAAGCTCTTTTTGTTACCACCATATTTGTTCATGTAGGCATCGAAAGGCATGGCTATGTTTCGTATGAGTAGCATGCCTGTAGGGGATACTGATATTTTGTCATTTGTGATGGTGACTAAGTCGGCATCTGCAAACTCCCCTAATGCCCCTAGTGCATCAGCGAAGTAGTCGGCAAATACTATATTGTGTTCTATCTCTACTCTAGCTATATCTATGGAGAAGTTGGCCATAAGCTCCATGATGACTGATTGGCGGAGCATATCATCATCGCTTAGCTCTACACCCTTTTCAAAAGGCAATCTGCCATCATCTATAGCATCTTCATAGAGCTTCATATCTTTGGTATTTTGTGCATAATAGCCCACACCCTCACCGATGCTTGTGAGACCTATGCCTACTAGATTGGCTCCGCCCTTGGTGGTATAGCCTTGAAAGTTACGGTGGAGTTCGCCCTTTTTGATAGCTGTAAATAGCTCATCTTCTGGCTTGGCAAAATGATCCATGCCTACCATCTTGTAGCCATTGTTTTCAAAAAACTCTATAGTGTAGCTAAAAATCTGTAGCTTTACATCTGGAGTAGGTAGTGTAGTCTCATCGAACTTTCGCATAGTTTTTTTGAGCCATGGGACATGGGCGTAGTTGAATACCGCTAGTCTATCAGGCTGCAAGGAAAAAGCCAGCTCAAGAGTCTGCTTGAAGCTCTCAAATGTCTGATATGGAAGTCCATATATGAGATCTACATTGATGCTATCTATACCATACTTGCGTGCCAAATCTACCGCTTGTTTGGTAAGCTCGTATGGCTGGATACGGTGAATCTCCTTTTGGACTTTTGGGTCAAAGTCTTGTACTCCAAAACTGATACGGTTAAATCCGTGCTTTTGAAACACTTGCATCTGCTCTTCGTTGAAAAATCTAGGGTCTATCTCGCAACTGATCTCAGCATCACTGCTCCAGTTTGGAAACTTCTCTTTGATATAGCTCACTATCTCGTCAAGCTCAAATGCCTTGTAGAATGTCGGAGTACCGCCACCAAAATGAAACTGTATCACTTCACGCGAAGTATCTATGTGAGAAGCTAGTATATCTATCTCTTTTTTGAGATAAGTGATATATTGGCTCAATCTCTCCTCTTTGGAGGTGAAGACCACATTGCACCCACAGAAATAGCAAGCACTCCTACAAAAAGGCAGGTGTACATATAGTGATATTTGATTTGTCCCCTCATCTAAGTGTTTGAGATAACTCTCATATCCAAACTCTTGGCTAAACTCTAGTGCTGTTGGATAGCTAGTGTATCTAGGTCCAGGCTTGGAGTATTTGCTAAATTTTTCTAAATCTATCTGACTCATATATTTTCTTCTCTCTTTCTTTGGGCATCAAGCCATACCATGACACCCTTTTGGGCGTGTAGACGGTTTTCTGCTTCACTAAATATCACCTCTTGATGTTTCTCGAAAGTCTCTTCGCTCACTTCATACCCACGATATGCAGGTAGACAGTGCAAAAATATAGCATCATCTTTGGCTACACTCATCAACTCTTCATCTACCATATATCCCTCAAAATCTTTGATCCTTTTGGCTTTTTCATCCTCTTGACCCATAGAGACCCATGTGTCTGTGGTGACTACATCTGCACCATCTACTGCCTCTCTCGGATCTGTGGTGAAGCTAATCTTTGCTCCACTCTCTTTGGCAAACTCTAGTGCATCAGATACTATAGAGCTGTCGCACTCATAGCCCTTTGGAGTAGCTATACGAAGCTCAAAACCTAGCTTGCTAGCCAACATCAGCCATGAGTGTGCCATATTATTACCATCTCCTACATAAGCACAGATAGGATTGTCTCCTTTACCACACTCTAGCATAGTGAGATAATCCGCCATAAGTTGTACTGGGTGATACTCATCGGTCAGACCATTGATGAGAGGTACTTTGGAGTATTTGGCAAACTCTTCGAGACTGGCTTGAGAGTATGTCCGTATCATCACCATATCGACCATTCTGGATATGACTCTAGCAGTATCTTTCATAGGTTCGCCACGACCTAGCTGCATATCGTTGCTAGAGAG
>WFMX01000149.1 GCA_015488875.1 Campylobacterota bacterium
AGTAAATTTTTATCTTGCTATACTACTTTGATAATTTAATATATAGGGAGAGTAATATGGATATGAATTTTGTGATCGATACATTTTTTGCTATTTTTGCAATGACGCTTATCGTCTTGATGGTGCCAGGGTTTGCTATGCTAGAGGCGGGATTGGTAAGGACTAAGAATGTCTCTACTGTACTTACAGTCAATGTGATGATATACGCTGTTGCATCTATGGCATTTATGCTCGTAGGCTACACCTATGCCTTTGGTAGTTGGGATCATCAAGATGTCATCAGTAAATATGCCTTTTTTATGTTTCAGATGGCATTTGTAGGCAAGACTATCAATATAATGAGTGGTGGTGTGAGTGAGAGGTCGCGGATACTCCCACTAGTGGTGTTTACCATCGTGATGGCAGCCTTCATCTATCCTACTATAGTCAATCTCACTTGGGGTGCAAACTTCCTCAAAGATACACCGTTTGATATCTCAGGTATGTATGATCTAGCTGGCTCTACTGTCATTCACTCTACAGGTGGATGGGCATTGTTGGCGGCCATACTCATCATGGGTGCTAGGCGAGGTAGATACAAAGGTGACAAGATCAGAGTTATACCAGCATCCAATATACCATTAGTGACACTTGGTGCATTACTACTATGGATAGGTTGGTTTGGTTTCAATGGTGGTAGTGTAGGGGCTATATCAAGTAGAGAGAGTGCCGATACCGTGGCATTGACTATCATGAATACTAACACGGCAGGCTTAGCAGGTGCTATCATAGCGTGGATCATCATCTATCTAAGGTATAGACTTTTTGATATCACCATGATACTCAATGGTGCCTTGGGTGGCTTGGTGGCAGTGACTGCTGGACCTGACTTGTACGATATCTATACTCCTATACTGATAGGTGCGATTGGTGGTACGCTAGTAGTGTTTGCAGTACCAATCTTTGACAAGCTACGACTCGATGACCCTGTGGGTGCATTGTCTGTACACTTGGTCAACGGCATATGGGGTACTTTGGCGGTAGGTATATTCACAGAGCATTCGCTCATGGGTCAAATCAAAGGTATAGTAGTAGTGGGCGTATTGGTATTTACTGCATCATACATATCCATATATATCATCAATAGACTTATACAGCTAAGAGCAGACGATGAAGAGCAGTTGGAGGGATTGGACGCGGTAGAGTGTGGTATGGAGTCATATCCAGAGTTTACTAGATCCATCTAGCACATATCAAAACCGAGAGATGATCTTCTTTATGTTGTCATCTCAATTATATATCACAAAAAGGAAAATCATGAAAAAGATAGAAGCGATCATCAAGCCATTCAAACTAGAGGATGTCAAAGAGGCACTGGTGGAAGCAGGTATAGAGGGCATGACGGTCTCCGAGGTCAAAGGCTACGGAAGACAGCAGGGTCACTCAGAATTATACAGAGGTGCAGAGTATGTAGTAGAGTTCATACCCAAAGTCAAGATAGAGATAGTGGTCAGTAGTGATGAATATGCCGATATCGCTGTGGATGCCATAGCCAAAGCAGGAAAAACAGGCAAGATAGGTGATGGCAAGATATTTGTAAGCAGTATAGATAGCGTACTTCGTATCCGTACTGCTGAAGAGAATGAGGAAGCTTTATAATCAAATCTTGTCACTGTTCATCATAAACAATATTAGTTGACACCAAGTATACTCCATCAATACAAGACGAGGCTAAAATCACAGTTAGGGGACATTGGTTTCGTGAGCGAAGCGAATGAGAGCTGTGTCCTCGCATAGGAATTGTTCAGCGTTGACTGAGATATAATAACGCTGTTGCAGTTTAGCCGAGGTCAGATGTCTATATCGTTAGGGTAGCCTAATTATGCCCTTTATGCTTTTTCTTTTTTGCTTTGCGAACCCTTCTTGCTTCATCTTTTTCCTCCTTCTCGCTCTTGACGGAGTAGATCCAGAGTTGATTAACTGCGAGGTATACGATAGATGAGACTACGATAGAGTAGAATGCTGTACCTACATATAGTGGTACAAATATATTGTCATAGTTCTCCTTGAACCAATCTAGTGTCAGCTCTACCGAGGCTATACCTTCACGACCTAGTATAAAATTGCCCGTGAGATACTCCATATAGTACATTGGTGGCATTGTGATGGGATTGCTGAGCCATACCATGGAGATAGCTATAGGTACATTGAACTTCAAAAATGGGGTACTAAACAACACTGCTAACATCTGCATAGGCATAGGTATAAAACCCCAAAAAAGACCTATC
The DNA here is from genome assembly GCA_015488875.1 of Campylobacterota bacterium. Classification (GTDB taxonomy): domain Bacteria; phylum Campylobacterota; class Campylobacteria; order Campylobacterales; family Sulfurovaceae; genus SZUA-451. The sequence goes on from WFMX01000149.1 coordinate 2,268, forward strand.
AATATACCTTTGGAGATAGACTTCCTATTGATAGATAAATACTCTCTAGGTATATTATACTTTTTTATAAATTCGTGAATTTTTCCACTATTTTTTACATCTCTTTTAAATACTTTTCTTATCATCTCGACAATACATTTCCTAATAAATATTTGATAGTGTAGTACGAATGAACTTAAATATATTGTAGTTTGCATATATAAAACACTGTTTTAACTATATTTGTGTAAAATGCTACAGTTAATCTCTCATAATAGAGATTTACCTACACTAATCAAAACAAGGATAACAACAATGAGTGGTTATATGATTTTTTCTGGGACAGCCAATATCGAACTCGCTGAGGATATAGCAACATATTTGGAAATGCCTCTATCTAAGGCTAGTATCAAACGCTTCTCGGACGGCGAGATAAGTATCCAGATAGCAGAGAGTGTTCGCGGTAAAGATATATTTATAGTGCAACCCACTTGTGCCCCTGCCAATGCAAATCTAATGGAGCTACTTATAATGACAGATGCTCTCAAGAGATCATCTGCAAAGTCCATCACCGCCATCGTACCATACTATGGATATGCTAGACAAGACAGAAAAGCCGCTCCTAGGGTGCCTATATCTGCCAAACTAGTAGCAAACTTGATGGAGACTGCTGGTATCACACGGATGGTGACGGTGGATCTACACGCATCACAAATACAAGGATTTTTTGATATACCTGTAGACAATTTATATGGCTCTATACTATTTTTAGACTATATCAAAGCCAAAAATTTCAAAAACCCTGTCATAGCATCACCTGACATAGGTGGAGTAGCTAGGGCTAGATATTTTGCCAAGAAGCTAGGGCTAGATATGGTCATTGTAGACAAGAGAAGAGAGAGAGCCAATGAGTCAGAGGTGATGAACATCATAGGCGAAGTAGAGGGTAAAGATATCGTTCTGATAGATGATATGATAGATACAGCAGGGACGATGGTGCAGGGTGCAAAAGCTCTCAAAGATGCAGGAGCCAATAGCGTAATGGCTTGTTGTACTCACCCCGTACTATCAGGACCAGCACTTGATCGTATACAAAATGGTGCATTGGATGAGCTGGTAGTAGCAAACACTATACCAATGTTGCATAGTTGCGAAAAGATCAAAATGCTATCGACTGCCTCAATGTTAGGTGAAGTCATCCGCAGAGTGAGCAATAACGAGAGTGTTAATTCTCTATTTGAGACAATGTAAATTGATGCTATTGAGAGAGTTAAGTATACAATCACCAATAAGGGTTTAGATGGCAAAAGTAGTACCACAAGCAAATATAAGAAATTTTTCGATCATAGCTCACATAGATCATGGCAAATCTACACTAGCAGATAGAATTATACAAGAGTGTGGAGCAGTATCAGATAGAGAGATGTCTTCACAAGTGATGGATACCATGGATATAGAAAAAGAGAGAGGTATCACCATCAAGGCACAGAGTGTCAGGCTAGACTACGAAAAAAATGGCGAACCATATATACTAAATCTCATAGACACCCCAGGACATGTTGACTTCTCTTATGAGGTGAGTAGATCACTAGCCTCATCAGATGGTGCATTGCTCATAGTAGACGCTGCACAAGGGGTGGAGGCACAGACCATAGCCAATGTATATATAGCCATAGAGAACGATCTGGAGTTGATACCTGTCGTCAACAAGATAGATCTGCCATCAGCAGACCCAGATAGAGTACTCACTGAGCTAGAGGAGGCGATAGGGATAGATGCCACAGAACACAACCTAGTCTCTGCCAAGACTGGATTGGGTGTAGCAGAACTCATAGATAGCATAGTGGAGCGAATCCCTGCACCTGTCGGTGATGCAAACGCACCCCTCAAGGCTCTCATATACGATAGTTGGTTCGATAACTATTTGGGTGCAT
>WFMX01000150.1 GCA_015488875.1 Campylobacterota bacterium
CACACTATAATTAGTTTTTTTTGGAGGAATAATGAAAATATATACAATGACAAAATCACTACTGCTTACTACGGTACTGATTGCAACTACAGGTTGTGGGGTAGTTGATAGCACCTCAAACAACGCGAGAGACTTAGAGAGAGTATCGGGCGGTACAGAGATATCACCTGCTGACATGAGCTTGAGAGCAGCCAATAAGATAGAGAAAAACTCTTTCTACAACCACTTCAAGTATAGAGCCGATAAAAATGAGCAGATATCTCTCAACTCTACATTGGAGTTCGCCATCACAAAATTAGATAGGATAGATTGTCAAGAGAGTGGCACTACCTATGTAGCCGTATTTGATGCCAATATGAATCAGCTAGAACAATACAAGACATGCAATAACATAATGAACTTAAACCTATCTGCAAATACCACATATATCTTCAAGATGCAATACCCTGGAAACAGAGGATATTTCAACGCTGAAACTAAAAATATAAACTAATAGACTCTGCGTAATTCTATGTAAAGATTGAGAGGATACAACTAGGAGCAAGAGGAGAGCGAGATAAGTAAAATTGTTTTTGGGATTGCTCCTAAGATCTCCACTACTTTTTGATATACATAGCAGGGAAGCCTACTGGTTCTGGCTTGCCTAGTTTGACGAAGTAGCCATCATCTTCTCTGCGATAGATGAGATATGGTATATATAGAAATCTTGCCGATACCTTGTGGGATAGTTGACTTCTCTCTTCTAAGTGCAATCTGATACAGCTACTGCCCTCCTCTTGTGAAAACCTCTGTGGCATATCATCTCTCATAGCTATGATGATCATATCTATCCTGCTCTCATCAACTCTATGGGTGAGACTATCCTCTAGTAGAGAGTAGCTATCTGCATCACTTAGAGCACGATTCTCTACCATCTTCATCACTCCGTCACTATCTACAGTCATCAGAAATGGTCTAAATGTCAAATCCCTCTCTATGGACTCTTTGGCTTTTTGGACTGCTTTGCCTAAAAATTCTAATGTTTTTTCATCACTATTCATTATCTATCCTTTTAAGGTTTTGCTTCTTGTCTTATCTTTGATAAACAGTAGAACAGAGAGCGATACAGAGACTATAGATATGATAAAAAATAACCCTTGTATGCCATATTTACTGACTATAGGTTCAAATATCAGTGGGGATGAAAACTGTCCCAAAAAAAAGCTAGATGCCAATATGCCAGATGCTTTTCCCCTCTTGTGTGCTGGCACACTACTGAGAAACCACGAGTTGGTATTGACAAATATAAGCCCAAATCCCATACCTATAAATACAGTACTATAGAAGAGTTGAGATATGTCATTGGCTTGAGACATGATAAAGAGTCCGATACCAAATATGGTAAAGGTAAAGATATATATCTGTATGTATGAAAATCTCTCTTTAAGCCTACTGTACTGTTTTGCAGTAATGGCATTGAAGACCATAGCTACAGATATCACGAAACCGATAGTTTTTGGGTCGCCATGCATAGTGTTGATGATGAGATATGGTAGCTGAGTAGGCAACATGTAGAAGAGTACCATACTAAAATAAGCTGTGATATAAACCTTGAGCATAGAGCTATCAATGGTGCTATCTATCTCTGTATGCTTGTGTACTTTTGGCTCATAAAGTGAACTATACATCAACGGTATAAATAGTAGCGGTATGGTATATATGGCGAAAGGATAGGACCAATGCCACCCTGCCAATAGCCCACCCATCGTTATAAATATTATGCCACCTATGGCTACAGACATACCTTGTTTTGACATGAATTTATGTCTCTCATCTTCATCGAAGTAGTCACCTATCAGTGCAGTCGAGCTAGTCATAAGAAATGCTACTGATATACCCAATAGGGCCCTACCTGCCAATATCAAGTAAAAGTTGTCTAGATAAAAACCAGAGCTACCACCTAGTACAAATAGAATCATGCCTATATATAGGGGCTTCAGCCTTCCATACCTATCTACCAATACCCCTGCGATGGGTGCAAATAGAGCTATGATGATAGATGGTATAGTGAGCATCATTTTGGATAGAAATTCTATATTTGGTATATCTGCAAAAGTTCTACTCATGAGAGGTAATGATGCTACTATGGTGATGCCAGACATGACACCCATAGTGGCTACAAGTAGTAGTGATATCTCTATCTTTTTTGACATAATGTGACCTTGTTTTTTGAAATTTTAGATTTAAGCAAAAGAACCAGCAAGATTGGTATATTTGTTTTTAGGAAATTTCTGATACCTTTTGTGCATTATATACACTTTGAGTTAGAAGAAGATAAAATTGTCTTGATTGCGTATATTACTGCACAAATCGCTATCATTCTTATCCTTTTCAAATATGCGCATGTTTATCTTCAAATTTTCAATATACAAAACCACTTTTGCAGTTTATCAAACCAAAATTCTGATATAATGTTATGACTATTGGAGATCTTGCAAAACTCATCTGAAACGATGGCTTTAGCCTCGTCAAATGATGAAACTGAAGCAACAATTCCTAGTGTTGAAAAAACTCTATTATTTGATCGGAGGTATATGATGAAAGTTGCTATCAGCAAATATAGTAATGGCTGGGACAAACCGTTTACAAAGGTTTCTGATATCAAGAAGAGTTTGATTATAATATTTGGAACCTCCAAGCTAGATATAGTCTCAGGAGCCATAGATGAGCTAGTCGAATTTTATGATGGTTGCATAGTCATGGGAGCATCGACATCTGGTGAAATATATCAAGATTTGCTATTGGATGATACTCTAGTGGTGGCACAGATAGAGTTCTCTACTACCGTGGTCAAAGCTTTGGATGTCAAACTAAATAACCCTATGAATTCATATCTAGCTGGTGAGAAGATCGCTGTCGATTTGATAGGGGATGACCTCAAAGGCATATTTGTACTCTCTGATGGTCTCAATGTAAATGGTTCTCAATTGACCAAGGGTATATCATCTATACTTACTAGCGATATTTCTGTGACTGGTGGTCTCGCAGGTGATGGTGATAGGTTTGAAAAGACCTGGGTGATCGTAGATGGCAGGCCATGCTCTAGCTGTGTGACCGCAGTTGGGTTTTATGGCAAAGATATACATATAGGGTATGGCTCCAAAGGTGGATGGGATAGACTAGGCATCGAGAGGAGAGTCACCAAGAGCGATGGCAACATACTCTATGAGCTAGACTCTCAGCCCGCCCTAGAACTCTACAAAAGATATCTAGGTGATCAAGCAGATGGATTACCTGCCTCTGGGTTACTATTTCCACTAGAGCTTAGAAATCATGAAGAGAACGAAGATAGTAAGGTGAGGACGATATTGGGCATAGATGAAGAGACCCAATCCATCACATTCGCAGGAGATATACCAGAGGGTAGTTTCGTGACACTAATGAAAGCAAACTTCGATCGTCTCATTGATGGTGCTATAGAGGCGGCTGAAGCGGTAGATTTGGATGGATACAGCAATGAAGAGATTTTCAATATAGCCATCAGCTGTGTAGGAAGGAGACTTGTACTTAAGCAGAGAGTAGAGGAGGAGCTTGAAGACTCCCTGTCTGTATTGCCAGTTGGCACCAAACAAATAGGTTTTTACTCATACGGAGAAATATCTCCATTGTCATCAGGCAAATGTGACTTGCACAACCAAACTATGACTCTCACCACCATATGGGAAAGTCATCATCAGGAAGGACATGCATAAACTACTAGAACGACAACTCAAAAAGATAGGGTATAGTGGAGGATCCCTATCGGAGAAGCAGCTGAAGCGTTTCATAGAGGCTGTAGATCAAGCCTACAAAGATGATGAGTCAGACAGAAAACTGCTAGAGCATACACTAGAGATATCATCCAAGGAGATGCAACAGCTGTACAGAGATCTAGAAGAGAGGTCAAGGAGTAGACTAGCAGAGAGTGAAGCCAAGTATAGATATCTAGCCATACACGACAATCTCACAGGTATAGCAAATAGGAGATATCTCGAAGATGAACTGCAAGCTCTGGTAGAACATTCGGCAGACAGTGCTATTAAATTTGCTCTGCTTTTTTTGGATTTGGACTACTTCAAGCAGATCAACGATACTCTAGGTCACAATGTTGGAGACAGACTACTCCAAGAGGTAGCCAAGAGGATATCGCCCCAATTGAAATCAAATGATATATTTGCTCGTATAGGTGGTGATGAGTTCGTCATAGTCTTGATGGATATAAAAGAGTCTCATATCTATAATGTAGTAGACAGGATATACTTACTCACTCATCAAAACTGGATAGTAGATAGTCATGATCTAAAGGTCACTACTAGCATAGGAGTCGCCATATATCCAAATGATGGAGAGGACATAATAGAGCTTATGAAGAGTGCCGACATAGCCATGTATAAAAGCAAAGAGCTAGGGAGAGATAGATATACATTTTTTGCAGACATACATGACTGATGGTATCACAACGATATGACCGCAAGGTCAACAAATAAAGGAGATAAAAATGAGTAAAACAGATATATTGATCATAGGCGGAGGACCAGCTGGTATGGTAGCAGCAGGTACATCCAAGCAGTATTATGGAACCAAAAGTGTCACAGTCATCAAGAGCAACAAGCACTCGCTAGTGCCATGTGGTATACCATATATATTTGGTACTATGCTTGATGGCGTAGAGGATAATATGATACCATGTGGAGCTAGATCGCAAAAGATGGGCATAGAGCTAATCATAGATAGCGTGACGACCATAGATTTCGATGCCAAGAGCGTAGAGACTATTGATAATGGAACTATAGAGTATGAGAAGCTCATCATAGCTACAGGCTCTATACCAAAAAAACCTACCAACATAGATAACTATGATGCCAAAGGTGTCTACTATGTACCCAAAGATGCAGAGTATATAAAGAGGGTCTATGATGGTGTCAAAGATTTAGAGACTATCGCAGTGATCGGTACAGGTTTCATAGGTGTTGAGCTAGCAGGTGAGCTAGCAGAGAGTGGCAAAAAGATACATTTGGTAGGATCTAGACTTCTCAAACATGCATTTGACCCTGAGTTTTCAGAAGATATGGAGTCGTTGATGCTAGGTGATGGTATAGAGTTTTATAAAGATAGGAGAACAGTAGCTATCAACATAGATGAAAATGGGCATGCCAATGGCATAGTGCTAGATAGTGGTGCGGTGGTAGCATGTGATGGTGTCATCATGGCGACAGGATATGAGCCAAACAACACGCTAGCCGAAGAGTCTGGTCTCTCTATGCGTCAATATAATACTATCTATGTAGATGAGTATATGCGTACTGCCAAAGATGATGTTTTTGCCATAGGTGATTGTGCCGAAAAGAGACACTTCATCACAAAAAGAGGTGTGCCTATCATGCTAGCCTCTACCGCTACAGCCGAGGCTAGAGTAGCAGCAGCAAATCTCTACAAGATCAATGTGGTCAAGTCATTTAGTGGTACGATAGATATCTTCTCTACAGTCATAGATGATATCTGCTTTGCATCAGCAGGTATCACAGAAGAAGATGCAAAGAAGCAAAATATATCATCGACAAGTACAGTGGTGGTGGTAGATGACAAGCATCCAGCCAAATTGCCAAACAGTAGCAAACAGACGGTCAAGATAGTAGCTATGAAGAGTAGTGGCATAGTGATAGGAGCCCAGCTTATAGGTAGCAAAGATGTCGGCGAGATGATCAATATATTGGGTGTCATCATAGAGAAAAAGATGAGTGTATACGATCTACTCAATCTACAAGTAGCCACCCACCCACTACTCACATCAGCACCAACCAACTACCCTATAGTCCAAGCAGCCCAAAATATAGCTAGCAAACAGATAGGCTTATAGATATTAGTTTTTAGTTGATAGTTTTTGGTACAGTTAGAGGACATTAGTTTTGTGAGCGAAGCGAATGAAACCTGTGTTCCCTAATTGTTAGACCCCTACCATTTTTCGACAGGCTATTACCTACCTCAATCAACACATGCAAAAAAGACTTACATATCATACATTATCAAAAATATCTCTCACTATGATAGAGCTATCTAGACATGTTATGGGCATCTCTTCGTCATCTCCATAGGCTCTATCATAGTAGTATATCCTATCTCTACGCAAAAACTTATCTGCTATCTTGTACTCCACATTGACCAAAAAATACTCATCTACTCCACTTCTCTCATATAGCTCTTTTTTGACTGTCTTGTCTTTGTGTGCGGTAGACGGAGACAATACTTCAAATACTGCACAAGGGATATCACTATCACCACAAAAGAGCATCACATCAGGTTGCACGACTGATATATCATCTCCGTTTTGGAGTTTCAAATCAAAAGGAGCGATCCTAGGGAGGCATCTCTCTTTGCTTTTTGAAATATTTTTAAGGCTATATCCTAAATTTAATACAGCGTCTTGGTGTGATGCACTAGCTCCAGCCATCATATATATATCACCAAATATTAGCTCTACTCTCTCCTGGGTATCTCTATCCATATGTAGATAATCTTCATAGCTATAGTTGTTTAGCTCTACTGCTTCATCCATATTTGACTCCTTTTGAAGAGACTATTATATCACAAGCAACCTCCCAAAACAAAGCTACCGACCTAGGGTGTCGAAAACACCCAAATAAGCTCATATCTAATGGCAGGGGTCTGGTGATAATGATTTGCGTAACGAAGTGGAGTGAATCGTTATAACCTGACCTCGGCTAAACTGCAACACCGTTATGCTACAGCCGAGGTCGAACAATTTCTATACCCTAACTGTATCGTTTTTATATATCCAAATAGTGGAAATCAAAAGTCGCGTATCATATCTCAAATTATGCCTCTACAGATACCCCTATACCCCCAATCTCGCTCAATATCTCTCTGCTCACCTTCATCTTGGACTCTATGATGACATCGGCATCTTTGCCCTTGACTATGAGTTCTAGTGGATGTTTGCCTGGATACCTCTCCACTAGACAGATCAACTCTTCGACTATCTTGGCATCTGGCATTAGGTTTAGTGAGAGAATCAATGGAGGCTGATCTGGCTCTGGGGTGTGCTTCTGCTCTTTTTTTACCTTTACTTTCTCTTTTTTGGCATCTTTTAGGGATTCTATTTTGAGGATGCTCATCCGTGTAAACTCTCTATCTTTTGTGATCTTGACTTTGAATGCTATAGGCTTGGTAGTGTCGAAATCCTCCTCTAGCTCTTTGAGTCTATTTTCAAATAGCATTAGCTCTATATTGCCATGCAGATCCATTATGTTTGCTATGCCAAATTTATTTCCCTTTTTTGAAATCTTCTCTGTGATCTCCTCTATCCTACCTATAAATAGGGCTTGCGATCCGTCGGCTAAATCATCTATCTCCGAGCTAAGTGTGTAGTTGATACCATCAAGAGTATCGCGATACTTATCTAGTGGGTGACCAGATACATAGAAGCCTAGAGACTCCTTCTCAAACTCCAATATCTCCATCGGCTCGAACTCATCCATATCCTCTAACTCTATCTTGACTGTAGACATCTCCTCTTCATCACCAAATAGTGACCCTACCATCATCTTCTTGGCTTGGTCGGACTTTTGCGAAGCCTCCATAATATTCTCTAGCTGAGAGAGCAACGCCCTACGACTAAATCCAAAACAGTCCAATCCTCCCGACTTGATGAGTGATTCTATGACTCTTTTGTTTACCTTGCTAGAGTCTATGCGTGAGACAAAGTCACTCATATCGCTAAATGGTCTATCTCCCCTATCTTCTAGTATGGTGTTGATGGCTATGTCTCCTGCACCTTTGATAGCACCCATACCAAACATTATGACACTCTCCCTATCATCACCATCAGCCGAAAATACCAAATCAGAACGATTTACATCAGGCGGAAGTAGTTTGATATTCATCCTCTTTAGCTCATCTACATACTTGACTACTTTGTCGGTATTGTTTTTCTCTAGCGTGAGGATAGCTGCCATGAACTCTTGGGGGTGATAATATTTGAGAAATGAAGTATAAAATGTGACCATGGCATATGCTGCCGAGTGTGATTTGTTAAATCCATATCCAGCAAACTTCACGATAAGATCAAATAGCTCTTCGGCTTTGGCTCTATCAAATCCTTTTTTTGATGCTCCATCGGCAAACTCACCTTTGAGCTTGTCCATCTCTTCTTTGATCTTCTTGCCCATCGCTCGTCTCACAAGGTCTGCACCACCTAGAGAGAAGCCACCTATAGTCTGTACTATCTGCATAACTTGCTCTTGATAGACTATGACTCCATAGGTCGGCTTGAGGATCGGCTCTAGCTCTGGAAACGCGTAAGTGATCTCTGCTCTTCCATGCTTTCTCTCTACAAAGTCATCTAGCATACCAGACTCCATAGGACCAGGGCGATAGAGTGCGAGCATCGCGATGATATCTTCAAATCCATCAGGTTTGAGCTTTTTGGCTAGCTCTTGCATGCCTGTCGATTCTATCTGAAATAGTCCCAAAGTATCACCTGTAGAGATATACTCATAGACACCCTTGTCGTTGATATCTTCTTTGATGAAGTCTATCCTTTTGCCATGTCGTTTTTCTACTAGCTTGTTCGCCTCTTCTATGACGGTGAGGGTCTTCAATCCCAAAAAGTCAAACTTGATAAGGTCTACATCTTCTACATACTTGCCACTATATTGTGTAGCCAAAGTATCCAATCCCGTAGGCTTAAATAGGGGGGTTTTTTGCCATAGTGGCTCATTGGATATGACAACCCCTGCTGCGTGCGTACCTGCATTTCTATTGAGTCCTTCAAGTGCTAGAGCAAAATCCCAAGTCCGCTTTGCCTGTGGGTCTTTCTCCAATAGCTCTGCTATCTTTGGCTCTTTTTCATATGAATTTTTGAGATCTATCCCTAGCTCATCTGGTATCAGCTTTGCCATGGCATCTGCTTTGGAGTATGGCATATCTAGCACTCTAGCCACATCTCGAATGACCCCTTTGGCTAGGAGCTTACCGAAAGTAATGATTTGAGCTACATTGTGCCGTCCATATCTACCCACTACATAGTCTAGTATCTCTTGTCTTCTTGCTTGACAAAAGTCCATATCTATATCTGGCATAGATATCCTCTCAGGATTTAGAAATCTCTCAAAGAGTAGACCATATGGTAATGGATCTATATCTGTGATACCGAGCGAATAAGCCACAAGTGACCCAGCTGCCGATCCCCTACCTGGACCTACAGGTATACCCATCTTTTTGGCTGCGTCTACAAACTCCCAAACTATGAGCATATATCCTGGGAACTTCATGCTATCGATGATATCTATCTCTACTTGAAGCCTCTCTCTGTACTCTTGATGCTTCTCTTTGGGTACTATCTGAAGTCTCCTCTCTAGCCCTCTTCGAGACTCTTCTATGAAGAGTGCTTTATCATTCTCTAGTGAGTACTCTACATCAGGCTCAGGTAGCTCCAGCCCTATCTCTCTAGCTTTCTCTCTGGCAAACTTGAAGTTCGGTGGTGTAGGGTTGCCTAGTTTTATCTCAAGGTTGCACTTGTCTACTATCTCTTGTGTATGCTCTAGTGCCTCTGGTATATCGGCAAAGAGCTTCGCCATCTGTTCAGGAGATTTGACATAAAACTCATGCACAGAGTGTCGCAGACGATCAGGGTCATCATATAGTTTGTTCATCGCTATACACATAAACGCCTCATGAGCATCTGCATCCTCTTGTATAGTGTAGTGGGTGTCGTTGGTAGCTACTATCTTGATGTCTGTCTCTTGTGAGAGTCGGATCATCTGCTTGTCTATGCGGTGTTGATCTCCTATGCCGTGACGCATTAGCTCCAGATAAAAGTCATCACCAAATATATCTTTGTACTCTAGTGCCACTCTCTTAGCTTCATCATAACCCTTGGCTCCATTTTTGAGATTTCTCTCAGATAGATTTAACTGCCAACTCACCTCGCCTTGAAGACAAGCACTAGAACATACTAGCCCTTCAC
>WFMX01000151.1 GCA_015488875.1 Campylobacterota bacterium
ATACTCTACTATGTTGAACTAGTCGATGTAGATGAAGTGGGCAATTATGAAGATATCAAATCTCGTGAAAAGATAGAGTTCATAGGATATGAAGTCTCAGAAAACGATCTATCTAGAAAAGAGTATCAATACTTCAACTTCGATACACTATCCAAGCAAACTGTCGATGAGCTACACAGTAAAGGCAAAAAGCTCAAACTAGTCATCCGAGCCACATCTGCATCAGGTGCCAAAAATCGCGTCACAACTTGGACAGATGATGTATCATTGGTGGTTAAATATATAGAGAAACGAAGTGTAGCACCCAAAGCAGTAGAAAACCTCAAAATATCCAAAGAGAAGGGCATGATAAAGCTCCATTGGGATGAGATGGATGACGAGAATGTGACAGGCTACTATGTGGTAAGAAACACTTTTCATACACCCAAATATTTCAGCGATGGGGTAAAGATATATGGGGGCAAAGATACATACACATATGACAACTTTGCATCTATGGATGTAGAGAAATACTATGCAGTATTTGCATATGATGATGTGCCAAACTTCTCAGAAGGTGCCACTATCAAGTATAACCCACTAGAGACATATTGAGTCATAGATGAAGCTCTCTTTGGATAATTTCCTTCGTAAGCATAGAGGTGGAAAGATACTGTTTTTGGGCAGAGAGGAGCTATTTTCTCACCAAGAGTCTCAGAGATTTTTGGGTCGATACGACATAGAGCTAGTCAGCACGCTAGATGATGAAGTACTAGCCCTAGTAGAGCATCATCGACTCAACCCTATAGAGGAGGATATCTCATATATAGCATATGACAAAGCCCTGCCTGCCTACAAGCTAGAGGAGTTCGAGAGACTACTTAGTGACTCTATAGATGATGATCAAGTGCTGATGAGCCTCAAGCTAAGCAACGACCAAGCAAGAGTCTACAGACTCATCACAAACAGCCACATCAGCGATAAGCTTTTTATCAAACTCTTAGAGATATATAGATGGTCTGATGATGAAGATGAAGATGACAATGAAGATAGAGGTGTGGTAATGGCGACACTTCGTAGATTTCTCAACTATAAGCCAAACGAAGAGGACCTACTCTACTCATCATTAACCATCAAGAGGCTCATAGGCGAGACAGAAGACCCAAATCTACTCAAAGCTCTACTCAACTTCCCCAACTACAAATTCATGCAAAAAGGAAAACAGTGGATAAGACTCAGAGGGGTAGTAGCCACCAATCCACATATAGACGGAGAGACTATCCAGAAACTCATCAGATATAGAGACAATAGAGTCATATTTTACCTCTCAGCCAACAACTCCATACCGTTATCTATACTTGAAGAGTTTATAGAGATGAGTGACGAAGATATAGATGAGGCACTAGCCACCAACCATCAGATCGATGATGAGATATTTGATACACTATTGCAGAGGAGTGATAGCGTCAAAGAGCTACTGTTGGCTTATCAGCCCATAGATATGAGTCGTATAGAGATGATAGAGAGAGCCGATGTAGCCCAAGATATCTATATAGTCTTAGGGCAAAACAAATATCTAAATGAGTCGGTGATAGAGTATCTCCTCTCCATGGAGATAGATGATTTGCTAGAGTCATTAGCCACAAATCCATCACTATCTCAGAGTGATCTGAAGAGCATATATGATAGAGAAATTTTCAGATACCACCTATCATTGGCTACAAACCCATCTACACCTACAGAGCTACTCCGAGAGATATACGAGAGATATACGAGAGATCTAGATATTCAGATAAATTTGGCATCAAACCCCTCAGCCCATACCGATATACTCAGAGATTTATTTAGGCTAGAGAGATATGAGATCAATGAAAAATTAGCCTCCAACCCATCTCTACCATTAGAGCTACTCAATATACTAAAGATAGACACTAGACTCAGAAACGCCCTCACCAGCAACAAAACTTTTACCGATAGCATCACTAAACAGCTGGGATTGTGACGATTTCGCTAGGTTGTTCTGATCACTCTAGCTTCTTGTATTTGGGAAAGCTAAAGTAGCACTGCTGACGGGAGGCATAAGATCAGTGAAATAGGGATAATTTATTTCGTATCACCTCTAATCTCTCGCAAATCCGCTATCTCTTCTAAAGATAACTTAGTTTTCAAAGCGATAGTGTCGTCGTCTAATACATCCAAAAGATTTTTGGCTATCTCTATGCTTTGTTGATGTTTGCCCTGCTC
>WFMX01000152.1 GCA_015488875.1 Campylobacterota bacterium
ACTTTTGAGAGCATCGAGTACTAAGTCATAATCATTTACACTCGTGACTATAAGCACATCGTTGAAGTTCTTTGCAGCACTCCGCACCATAGTAGGACCGCCAATATCTATATTTTCGATGATCTCATCAAAATCATCAGTCCTCTCTATAGTCTCCTTGAATGGATATAGATTGACACAGACTAAGTCTATACCCTCTACACCCAACTCTTTGGCTTGTGCTACATGGGCTTCGTCACCTCTCTTGTAGAGTATGCCACCATGTACGAATGGATTGAGAGTCTTTACCCTACCCTCAAAACACTCTGGGAATTTTGTGATTTCATCTATCTCTATGACTGATACGCCTGCTTCATTTAGCGTTTTGTATGTACCACCTGTAGATATGATCTCCCAGCCTTGACTCTCTAGCCCTTGGGCGAACTCTACGATACCTCGCTTGTCACTTACACTTAGTAATGCTCTCATACTGTTTTACCTTTATATGTTATTTTCTATTCTCATTTTACTGTTCTCATTTTACTACTCTTGTCCATCTCATCGGAAGTGCTACATTGGCAAATGCACTCTACTGTTTTGCCATTCTCATCCTCACTGATGCTTCGTGTGCCGTCAGACCCTCTGTAGCCGCTATCAAAGCACAAGCCTCACCTAGCTCATCTATGCCACCCCTGCTCATAGAGATGATAGATGACTTTTTGAGATAGTTATCTACACTTAGTGGTGAGTAGAATTTAGCCGTGCCACCTGTAGGGAGTGTATGATTTGGTCCTGCTATATAGTCACCTATAGGCTCAGGTGTATTCTCACCCAAAAATATAGCTCCAGCATGTTTGATAGCTGGCAGTAGCTCCATAGGATTACTCGTCATCACTTCGAGATGCTCAGGAGCTATCATATTCATCAACTCTATAGCTTCATCCATGCTCTCTGTCACTATGATAGCACCTCTCTCATCTATAGACTTTCTAGCTATCTCTTCACGGCTTAGAGTAGATAAAAACTCCTCTACTTTGTCGCTTACCTTGTTTGCCAACTCCATATCTGTAGTGATAAGTATAGAGCTAGCCATCTCATCATGCTCTGCTTGTGAGAGTAGATCCATAGCTAGATAATCCTCTCTAGCACTACTATCTGCCAATATACCTATCTCGCTAGGTCCTGCTATCATATCTATATTTACTTCACCATAGACCAATTTTTTGGCAGTAGCCACAAATATATTGCCAGGCCCTGTAATGACATCTACTTTTGGGACAGTCTGCGTACCGTACGCCATAGCCCCTATAGCAGACGCTCCACCTACCTTATATACTTTGGTCACTTTGCATAGATGACAAGCAGCTAATAGTAGCTCATTGATCTCATCATCAGGTGTCGGAGTACATACCACTATCTCCTCTACACCTGCCACTATAGCTGGTATAGCATTCATCAGTAGTGAGCTAGGATAAGCCGCCTTTCCGCCAGGGATATATAGACCCGCTATATCCACAGGAGTGACTTTCTGACCAAGCATAGAGCCGTTTTTCTCAAAATCTATCCAAGATTTGGGCATAAGCTTTTGGTGATAACTCTCTATCCTGTCATATGCCAAATGTAGAGCATCTCTAAGGTCGCTATCTATAGACTCATATGCCTTAGCCATGTCATCTGTAGATACCAACAGCTCACTACTGTTACTAGGAGTCCATCTATCAAATTTGGCTATTTGCGATATGAGTGCATCATCTCCACCACTTTTTATCTCACTAAGCAAACCGCTGACTATAGAGGTGACACCCTCTATATCCATATTGCCTCTTTGCAATAGCTCATCAAAATTGCTTTTGAAACTATCATCACTACTTACAAATATCTTCATACTATTCCCTGATATAAAACTTTGATGCAATTTTAGCTAAACTTTGTAGAAATCTATATTAGGGCTATTGAAAAAGTAGGATGAGATGTTTGTGACCATCAGTTACGATGAGACTAAAATGTCGCGAAACGCTCTAAGACCACTTAGAGCGTATAGTATCTAATTGGACTATTGTGTCATCAAAATAAATAATTGGTCAGTGTGAATATATTTTTGATAAGTAAACACATGCATATTTCACTTCTCTTTCATTGTAAATCATATATAATCTATCTATAAACTATAAAGGCTCAAAATGGCTATATCCAAAGATGAGATAGAAAAATATATCTTTGACCCAGAAAACCCAAAGCAGTGTAGATCATATAAACTCTTGCTTAGGATAGCAAAACGAGATAGCGTATCTTATTTCTCTCCTGAGTTTTTACAATATCTTGTAGGGCAATCAATCTTAGATGGTAGATTTAGAGATGATCTTTGGGATGTACCAGAGAATTATAGTGAATTGTCTTTTTCTAAGAAGATAAATCTATATATTGAGCAATTATCCTCGTCAGAGTTTGGCGAATTTCAAAAGAGTGTTAATGATTCTGAGTTAGCGTTAAATAATATTTTTAGGTACTCTTTTTTGACTAGTTTTCTAAAACTAGATATGACAAAACCTATATTTCTTGAGTATATAGACAAAAACGGCTTTGTACCTTATTTAAAACATGTACTATTTATGGTTGACGGCAATTTTGAAAATATAAACTAC
>WFMX01000153.1 GCA_015488875.1 Campylobacterota bacterium
GTCCTTTGTAGATGGGGCGACAGAAATCATCCACAAAACTTCTAGTCAATGCAGCTCCACCCAAAAGCACAGGTATATCCATATCCATCTCAGCCATTGCTTCAAGGTTGTCTCTCATCACTGCTGTTGACTTGACTAGTAGTCCACTCATTCCTATAGCTTGGATACTGTTTTTTTCTACTGTCTCTAAGTATGTTTCAAGATCTACTTTGATACCGACATTTATCACTTTGAAGCCGTTGTTTGAGAGTATGATATCTACTAGATTTTTGCCCACATCATGGACATCTCCTCTGACTGTACCTATCACCAAAGTAGTATCTGTATCTTTTTCTTGTTTGGTCAAGTAAGGGTTGAGATAGTCCACTGTAGTTTTCATAGTCTCTGCACTCTGCAATACAAAAGGCAACTGCATCTGTCCACTACCAAACAACTCTCCGACTACTTTCATCGCGTCTATGAGTATCTCATTTACTATCTTGTCTGCTTCTATAGTATGTCTTGCCTCTTCGACCAATGGTATCATCCTATCTTTGTCACCATCTAGCAGGAGCTTGGCTATCTTCTCCTCATCACTCATAGCTTCATAGGCTTCATCAGCTCCATCATCCTCTATCTCGACATCAGAAAAATGCCCTATAAACTTAAAGAGCGATTGGTCATCAGGAGCAAATAGTAGCTCTTCGCAGACCGCTATATCTTCCTCGCTCATCTTAGATAGAGGAATGATATGTTTTACATTTATGATGACCGTAGTAAGTCCTGCTTTTAGACAGTGGTGGAGAAATACAGAGTTGAGAAATCGTCTAGCATGTGTAGCCAAACCAAAAGATATATTGGACAGTCCCAAAGTAGAGCCGACTTCTGGGTGTCTGACATGAAGCTCTCTGATGGCTTCAAGTGTCTGTATGGCTGCATCACGGTACTCTTCATCTCCAGATCCTACTGTGAATGTCAATACATCAAATATCAAATTTCTAGGATCTATGCCATGACGATGGACTGCCAAATCATATATCCTCTCTGCCTGTGCTACCTTGTCTTCGGTGGTTTTCGCCATTCCTACTTCGTCTATGGTGAGACATACCAATGCACAACCAAATTTTTTCGCCAAACTACATATAGCGTCTAGCTTCTCTTCTCCATCTTCAAGGTTGACAGAGTTTATGATGGGCTTTCCACCGATACATTTAAGCCCTTCTTCCATGGTATTGACTCTCGTAGCATCAGGCATTAGAGGTAGAGGGATCTTTTGATTGTATAGCTCCATGATGGCTCTCATATCCTTAGCCCCATCTCTACCAGCAAACTCTACATTGACATCTAAACAGTGAGCTCCATCTCGCACCTGTGCCTGTCCTACTGTCAGAGTCCCTTCGTAGTCACTAGCGATGATCAGCTCTCTAAAAGCCTTAGAGCCTGTGGAGTTACTCCGCTCACCAATGAGTAGTGGTGCAGGCTCTTGGAAAAGCTCTGTAGTGTTAAATAGTGAAGCGATAGATGGATCTATGTCTCCAGTAGGTGCTTTCGGTACGATGCCATCAAGGGCTTTTTTGAGTGCATTGATGTGTTGAGGCGTAGTACCACAGCACCCACCCAAAAAACTAACTCCATCAAACTCCACAAACTCCAACTGTTTAGCTGTAAACTCATCAGGTCCCATAGGATAGTATGTATAACCACCTCTGTTTTGTGGCAATCCTGCATTTGAGTGGACAGATATAGGGAATTTGCAAAGTTCACTTAGAGTTCGCAAGTGCTTTTTGACTTGGTCTGGTCCTGTTCCACAGTTGAAGCCTAGTGATAATATATCAAATGGCTCTAATATGGTCATTATAGTCTGTGCATCTGTACCTATGAGCATGCTTCCGCTTAGCTCGATAGTCACAGATACCATAATAGGTATCTCTACGCTTAACTCTTTGGAGGCATCACTACAAGCATGAATGGCTGCTTTGATCTGTAGTGGATCTTGACAAGTCTCCAGTAGAAATATATCGCATCCACCATCTATCAGCCCCTTGGCTACTACCTTGTACCCTTCGTACATCTCATCATAATGTATATGCCCCAACGATGGCAATTTCGTACCAGGTCCTATGGAGCCTAGTACAAATCGTGGGTGATCTTCTGTAGCTTGTTCGTCACATATGCCCTTGACAAGCTCTGCCCCTTTTTTGCTAAGCTCATAAGCTCTATCGCCCATGCCATACTCATCTAGCACCCATGGCATAGTCCCGAATGTATTGGTCTTGATGAGATCAGCACCTGCTGTGGCATAGCGACTATGTATCTGACCGATCAGCTCTGGGGCTGTAGCGTTGAGAAGTTCGTTGCACCCCTCTTGCTCTTTATCATCAGCATCTAGCCATGCTTCATCAGGAATATCAAGGGATTGTATCTGAGTCCCCATAGCTCCATCTATGACTAGGATTTGCTTGTTTATGAGTTGTTTTATAGTTTTAGTTATAGACAAAATAGTTCCTTTTGGTGGAATATATCATTATTATAGTTACAATCAAATTATATAGAGTGGGTTATCCACCCCAGCCATGCATCTTTTTGGCTATCACTATATCATGATTTGCAAATGTATCGAGCCGATTTATAGCTACAAAATTATGCTCTGAGAGTAGCTCACTCCACAGATGATACTCTCTCATATCATCTTTTGCTATAAATACTATGAAGAGTCCTGCATTTTTGATAGCCCCATAACACTTCTGCACAAACTCACCCCTGCCCTCATCATCTGTATCACTAGTGACAAATAGATAGTCGTATAGTTTTGCTTGTGTAGTATACCTAGGTTGCTTTGGATTTATATGTTTTATCTTTACGAGTTTATGCTCCATATACTTGGCTTGCAACTCTTCATATGAAGCCTTATTTAGTGCATTGAGTTGATATTCATACTCATATTTACTACAAAATTCACATATTTTTTCTGTCAATACATCTCCACCATCACTAAAGTGCATTATCCTTATGGCTGGGTAGAGATTGATGATACTTAGAAGTTGCTCCACCCTACTCTCTTCTACAATAGTCATATACTACACTCCTTGATAAATATTTGAAATTATACAATGTGATTATAAATATACTATGAACTAAAAGGGTAGAGTAGAAAACAGGCAAGCCACCAAC
>WFMX01000154.1 GCA_015488875.1 Campylobacterota bacterium
GGGTCTTGGTATATAAATATAGATCAATATCGAAAATAGTATCAGTAGGTAAGAGTAATATTCCAAGGGATATCTGATAGAAGTAGGGGCATTTCGCAAAAAAGAATTTCTTTGAGTCGGATAGAGTCGAAAATAGTGTTTCTCTCCCATCTCATCAGTCACACTAACATAGTCCGCATCCTTTAGTGAGATATCGGACTTAAATGCTTCGGGAAGTTCACTCTCCCTAAAGAAATAGCTGTCTTTTCTGAAAATATTATCAAGCTCTTTCTTGTTTTTGTCGACCAATCTTTTCAGAAATTTTCCTGCATCACCTTTGGCTTCAAATATAGTGTATTCGTTGGGCGAAGAACGCCAAAATTGTCCTTGCATTTGTCTCTCTATATACTGCTTTAGAGAAGTCTCAGGCTTGACTATCCCCATCCTGATTTTTACCCCATACATCTCTTTGTAGTTTTGATATTGTATATTGTAGATATCTGAGGGTGTGTAAAAATAGATCCAAGCAAAAAGAGCCAAAAGCATTAAGATGCTAAATCTTCTGATATGTTCAGTACTGATCGGTTTTAATCTCTTCATAATCTACTTCCTTTATCAATTATAATATAATCAATATTAAAAACAAATATAATGAAGAGTTAAATCTAGCAATATCTTCATCTAAATATGATATAATAGATACAATAATATCAATTTTTATATCACTCATCAAGGATAGAATAACAGTATGAAAAACAGGATCAAGATCCCACAATCTCAGCGGATAGACAAGATGCTAGCTACACTACTAAGTGTGAGTCGCAATCAGATAGAGAAGCTCATCAAAGATGGACTGGTACAAGTCAATGGCAAAGTGGTCACTAAAACTAGTCACAAGTTGACCGTGGACGACGAGGTGGAGTATGAATTTGTCGATGCTGTACCTAGAGAGAGTGTGAGTGTCGACTTTGATATAGAGGTGCTTTATGAGGATGATGACATATTGGTGGTCAACAAACCTAGTGGGCTGATAGTCCATCCTGCTCCGAGTGTCAAGAGTGCCACACTAGTAGATTGGCTCGTAGATAGAGGTATATCACTCTCCACTATATCAGGGGAGGAGAGACATGGCATAGTGCATCGCATAGACAAGGAGACTACAGGGGCATTGGTAGTGGCGAAGAACAATCATGCACATCAAAAGCTAAGCCAACAACTCCAAGACAAGAGCATGGGAAGATACTACTTGGCACTCATCGACTACCCGCTCAAAGAGGATATAATCATCGAAAAACCGATAGCTAGAAGCCCAAAAAATAGACTCAAAATGGATATAGTAGATGGTGGTAGAGATGCAAAGACAGCTTTCGTCAAACTAACTGATGGCAGAGATGATATAGAGCTGATAGTAGCCAAGCTATATACAGGTCGCACGCATCAGATACGCGTCCATTTGGCTACTCTAGGACGACACATATTGGGTGATGAACTTTATGGATACAGAGGCAAGATCAAGTCCGTAGAGAGGGTAAATCTGCATGCCTACTTACTCTATATGATCCACCCCATCACTGGCAAAAAAATGGAGTTTGTAGCACCTCTATATGAGGATATGAGGGGGCTGATGTCTCATCATCTGGATATAGATGATGTGATGAAAAAGATAGAGCCAGCTAAGATTAGCGAGTATTTTGATTAGATAGATTTGGACATATGGCAGGTATGGCAAGGATCTGACCTAGCCTGTCGAAACACACCCAAATAAGTTCACATCCCATTCCTCATTCGACCCTTCATCGACCATATATCATGCATACAAAAACCATTCAAAATCAATCAAATAGATGGTCGGTGAGCCGATCCTACGCGATTTGGTGAAGCATGTTGTGGTTCAGCCGAGGTCAAGCTAACAGACTAGCGACTTCACTTTTCGTCGAAAAATAGCAGATACAATACTGGCAATACAAGTAGTGTCAAGATGGTAGATGATATGATACCACCTATCACTACTACAGATAGTGGATACTGTATCTCGCTACCTACACCTGTGGCATAGAGTAATGGTAATATACCAAAGAGCGTGGTAAATGCAGTCATGAGTACTGGTCTGAGTCTCAGCAGTGTAGCCTCTTTGAC
>WFMX01000155.1 GCA_015488875.1 Campylobacterota bacterium
GTTTATAGTCATGAGATAAGACTTGTGCCTCATCACGATGCTCATCACATATATCAGCCGTCACTAATGTAGTCATAATTCTCTCTTTTTCTTAGTATTTTTTGTAATTATACTCAAAATATATCAATAATGCCATGATATAAAAAATTATTATCAGATTTTAGGTTTCATAGAGTTGTTTTGCCTTCCAACTCATCTATCCATATCTGCATATCGGCATCACTTGCCATACGCCAGTCGGCTCTTGGAGATAGATTGATAGTGCCTACTTTTGGACCATCTGGCATAGTGCTTCTTTTGAACTGTTGAGTAAAAAATCTCTTGATAAAGAGTGTGAGCCAGCCCTTGATGGTCTCACTATCATATCTATCTGCAAAAGCTTTGTGTGCTAAGTATAGTATCTTGCTAGGTTTTGCACCATACTTGATCATATGGTATAGGAAAAAATCGTGTAGTTCATAGGGTCCCACTATAGACTCTGTCTCTTGTACTATCTCATCATTATTATGAGGTAGTAATTCTGGAGATATAGGAGTATCCAATATATCATGGAGTATATGAGATATGCTATCATCTATAGTAAAGTACTCTATGAGGTATTTGATGAGTGTCTTTGGTATACCTGAATTGAGTGCGTACATACTCATATGGTCGCCATTGAATGTACTCCATCCTAGGGCTATCTCACTCAAATCACCTGTACCTATGACCAGTCCACCCTCTCTGTTGGCTACATTCATCAGTATAGATGTCCTCGCCCTAGCTTGTACATTTTCATAAGTGACGCTATGGTCGTTACTCTCATGCCCTATGGCTTCAAACTCTTTGAGCGATATATCCGTGATATCTATCTCTCTGAGTGTGACACCCAAAGCATCACATAAATCCATAGCATTACTCTTTGTCCTACTAGTCGTTCCGAAACCTGGCATAGTGATAGCTATGATATCCCTACTGTTCCACCCCATTATCTCAAAGGCTTTATGAGTAGAGAGTAGTGCTAGTGTAGAGTCTAGTCCACCTGATATGCCTATGATAGCTCTCTTGATATGGGCGTGAGTCATTCTCTTGATGAGTCCATGAGCTTGGATATTGGTTATCTCTTCACATACTTCTATCTTTTGCTCGCTACTATTTGGGATAAATGGATATGGATCTATATATCTTTGTATATCTCTGATCTCTGGCAATTTGTCTACCTTGATAGTGCGAACTTTTTTGCGTCTGCCATCCGAGAAGCTACCTTCAGAGAGTCTGAGCCATATGATCTTTTGCAGATCTACATCTGCTACAGTGAGCTGGTTTTCCATGCTAAATCTCTCTCCTCTAGCCACCAAGGTGCCATACTCACATATGAGTGCATCTCCACCAAAAACGGTATCGGTCGTAGACTCCCCTACTCCAGATGAGGCATAAGCGTAGGCACACATAGCTGTGGCACTCTGACCTCGGACTAAGCCCTCACGATACCCTGCCTTGCCTATGAGTTCATTGCTTGCAGATAGATTAAATATGAGATTTGCACCATTGGTCGCCATGTGGTTGCTCGGTGGAGTGATAGCCCATAGATCTTCACATATCTCTACTCCGAAGAGCATCTCAGCACCATCAGAAAAGAGCAGATCTACACCAAACGGTATCTCCCTGCCTAGGTACTCCGTAGTCGTTCGCACTATATCTTTACCACTTGTAAATTGTCTCTTCTCATAGAACTCTTTATTGTTTGGGATATAACTCTTTGGTACGATACCTAGTATCTCACCACTCTGTATCACCACTGCACAGTTATATAGTCTATTGGCATCTATGAGTGCTATGCCTATGACGACAATAGTAGACACCCCCCTACTCTCTCGCAATATCACCTCTAGTGAACTATTTTGTGACTCATATAGCCCCTGCTGAAAAAAAAGATCACTAGCAGTATATCCTGTAAGTGTCAGCTCAGGAAACACTACTACAGATACACTCTGCGATGATGCCTCGTGCATGAGAGATATGATCTCTTTTGCGTTGGCTGTAGGGTTAGCTATGGTTGTCTTGTTGACCGCTGTTGCGATACGATGGTATCCAAACATTTTATAAACTCCTTTTGTATCTGTGTTATTACATATGTGGTGTCACCATAGTGATCGTTTGACCTTAGCTAAACTGAAATACGGTTATGTCTCAAACCGAGGTCTGATGATTAGCAACCTCTATTTCTTCTATCATATTCATCATGACTACATACACATACTAGGTATGCAGTATTGGGAGAGATGTTCATTAAAATTCGATATTGTGTATGAGGTATACGGATAGAATATCTCTCTTTATCTTTTTTGCAAGTCATTTTTTTGTAGTGCAAAGATATATGATAAGGATCTTCCTTAAAGAGGTCTAATGCACTCTCGACCTCTACTTTAGAGATAGCATGTTGCTTGATTAGATGTTTTTTTGTACGGAGATACTGAGTGGTTTGGATAAGTTCCATAGTTGAACTATGCCGACTTGTGATGTTCGTGAAGTATACGAACTTCCAATTGTCCCATGCTGTCCATATAGATCACCAACGATGTGTACAGCTTGTCTGCCTGAAGATAAAGATCTTCAAATAGAGTATCCTTCTCTTTGATCTGTATCAATTTTTTCTTGAAAAGCTTGATATTATCAATAGCATCTAGTATAGTATCATAAAACTCATCCATATTATCA
>WFMX01000156.1 GCA_015488875.1 Campylobacterota bacterium
TAGCTACACTCCACTCGTTTTTTCTTTTTCTTTGTTGTACAGTTTTGGATATTGATAAGTTGTGGAGTATAGAGTGGGTCATTTGGCTGTATAGTTATAGGTTGTAGCAGCTCTATCTCTGTGCTACTTGATAGTATAGATGGGAGTATCTCTTGTGTCGTTATACTCTGTGATTTGTTTGCTAGTAGTAGAGTAGTTGTGAGTAGTGCTGATAGTAGATATGTTTTGATGGATGGTTTCATCTTGGCTCCTCGGTAGTGTTTTATCACTTTTATGGCTAAAGTATACTGCAAGAGTGTGATGAGTCGTGATGAAATAGAAAAATGGGTGGGGGCATATGATAGATATTTTTAAGTTATTGTTACTATTCGTGACATATTTATTGCCAAACTACCCTTTAAAAAAGATAGCCTAGCGTGATTGTGTTTACTCCGCCTCCACTTCCACATCAAGTGATGACTTGTTGTCTTTTTGGTCGGTGATATCTATAGTGAAGCTATATACATTGTCGCTATCTTCATCTTGTGGGGAGCTACTATGGAGTTGCGTGATCTGCTTGATAGTCTCACCCTCTAGTGTGAAGTATTGTGCATCATATCCACTGAGTATATAGTTTAGGGTTTGGTTGGGGAGTGTTGTTATATCTAGCTTGTGTATATCTCCTATATATCCGCTCTTGGTCTTTAGCTTTAGTGGAGTGTTCTCATTGATATAGATTTGATCTTGTGGGTTGAAGCTGTAGAGGCTGATCATACCTATGCTCTCATACTCTCCTACTCTATTTTGATTGCTCTCTCTGCTCAACCCTTGTGATGTCACTGCGATCATATCACCAAAGAGTGCTATGGAGTTGCCATATATATATCTATTGATACTAGTAGGATATGTGAGATTATCTAATTTGATGATCGTATCGTCAGGATTGATGACAAAGAGAGAGATAGCCCCTATAGCTACTTGATCGCTCTCTCTTTGGTTGGGGTGGGTTATGGCTAGCTTGTTGTGGTCTATGACAAATGACTTGCCATACATCTGCGAATGAGATCCTATGCTCTCTATGGTATTACCATCTCTGCCATATAATAATATCGAATCATCTAGCTCACCTATAGCGATGAGAGTATCACTCATAGCTATAGACCTACCAAACAAATAGGCGCAGCAGTCCCAGCGAGAGAGAAGTTTCTGTGAGAGTGTGATGGCATCATTGCTATCTCTTTGGTATAGATATACAGCTCCATTGTTATCCCTCTCTTCTATATACTCTAGTGGTGTTCCTATAGCTATGAGATTGTTAGCTATAGCTAGAGATAAGCCAAAGGCAGTCTCCTCATCTACATTGGTAGCGGTAAGCTTGTCTAATATTGTCACACTCTTGTCAGCATTGATTTTATAGATATATACCCTCTCTTTACTATTGGCTATAGCTATGAGATCACCATCTAGGGCTATGGCACTACCGAAACCATCATACTCTTGTGCATCATTGGCTACTATCTTTGTGGTCTCTTTGAGACTGTAGTCATCCTCTATATGGTATAGGTATACTGCTCCTGCTCCATTGGCTTGTGTACTATCGTTTGTATCACTCACCACCACCCATCTACTATCTATAGCTAGATTCTCACCAAATGTAGATGACTCTACTGCTATACTATCTACCATCTGTAGAGTGGTGTTTGACTCATATCTATATAGGGATATAGTAGATAGAGAGAGACTTGCATTTGAGTCATCTCTACTATTTGTCAATATGAGATCATCATAGATATCTATCTTATCTCCAAATGATCTACCGTCACTGTTTTCTCCATAGAGTGATATCTTTGAGATTTGGGTTGGCATATAGAATATAGAGATAGTTTGCACTATTATATTGCTATCACCAAACTCATTGCTTGCTTGTATCTCTAAATCATAAGAGGGTGTTGCAGCATAGTCTAGTTGGTGTGCTGTGGTGATGTGACCTTGATCATCTATCACGAAATCACCATCATCATTTCCGCCTATTATAGCATAGTTATCGACTCTATTTTCATCATCTGTGAGACCATTGGTTCCTATGGTGGCTACTAGCGTACCTATAGGAGTAGTAGCACTTTGTGAGATTGTATCTGGGGCTGATAGTCTAGGTGGCTTTTGTATCGCATCTGTAGATATGGTCAAGCTGATATCGTCACTTCTACCTGCTTGGTTTGTAGAACTTATGACTAGTTTGTACTCTCGTGCTTGGGTATAGTCAAGCTCTTTGACTAGATATACTCTCCCACTATCATCTATAGCAAAATACCCATCATTATTGCCACTGATAATCATATAGTGGTCTACTATATTTTCATCTGCACTGCTACCATTGGTAGTGATAGTAGCGACTACGCCTCCTAGCATCACAATTTGATCTATATCTCTATGCAGATCATTGGTGAGTTTGGGTTTTACCTCTGCTATATTGTTGATATTGATGGTGATATTGATATCATTACTATCCCCTATGATATTTGCTCCTCTTATAGTCAATATATATTGTGGTGTTGTCTCATAGTCTAAATGTTTGAGAGTTTTTATAGTACCATTATTGTCTATACTGAAAAATCTAGCACTTGTATTGTTTTCTACTATTGTATAGTCTGCTACGATACTCTTATCATAGTGGTCTCCTCCTGCTTCTATCTTGGTGACGGTGGCTCCTATGGCTACATCTTCATCTACGCTTATGTTGGCTGGTTCAGTAAGCACAGGGGCATACTCCACAATATTCTTGACAAAGAGCCTCAAATCTAGTGAGATATCTTCACCGTACTTATCTCTCCCTACTGCTTTGAGGTCATACCAAGAGCGAGATTCATAATCAATAGTCGCACTATTGGCTACACGGATAGTATGATTGTCATCTATGATAAATGTATCGTTATCGACAAATTCATAGGGAACTATGCTCTCTTGACATAGAGTGTCTAGCTCACCTACTACACCTCCTCCTTGTATATTTTCATATACAGAGACTTTTTGTATGCCATCTATCACTCTGCGTACATCTTCATATATATCCTCATCTTGATATATCTTCTCTACTAGAGGTTCATAGTATGCATCATAGCTTTTGTGTAATTTGTTTTTATCATATTCTGGAAGCCAATTGAGTATATCATTGTAATCTATGATATTATTGTGGTCTATATCCTCTTTGAGTATCTTGTTTGCTAGACAGTTGAGCTTTTGTATGATGACATCACTATTTGGCTCCTTATCATATATAGATTTGGATAGTTGATATAGAGCCTCTGTCAATACAGTGACTTTGAACGAATCACTTTTGAGTTGTCTACCTGCCAATATAGCTCTGATGGTACCTAGGTTTTCTGTAGGGTTTGTGTCTATTATTCCATTATCGTTGGTATCTATATCCATACCACCACTCACAGAGATGATATAGAGCCTCTCATCATCTATACTACCAAGGAACTCTTTGGGAAAGTATAATAGCCCACTAGTCAACAACGAATCACCCTCTGTAGTTGTACTCGTATAGAGTGGAGTATCTGTAGCTGAGCTATTGATATCTCTTATATAGATAGTAGCATTACTGAGAGGTCCTAGGAGTGCTTGTTTGAGTTTGGATTTGACTATATATTCAAATTTGCTATACTCTTTGGTATCATTGTCGTCATCATCATTGTTATTTTTGTTGCTGTAGTGTGTCACTTTTGTATCTTTTGTGTCAGTGGAGACCTTAGGTGTGAAAGAGAGCTCTTTTTTTTCATTTATCTCTATCTCTGCTATCTCCCCTATGTTTAGCATATTGATATCTGTTATGTTTAGGTCAAATACCATAGCCTCTTTGTCGTTTGGCACATCTATAGTCACAAATATATTCTCTGGCATATCTGACTCATCTACTGCTCCACTATGCCTAGCATATACAGGATAGACCCCAGGTTTTATGTTGTCCTCTGTCTTTACGACATAATGCTGAGCAGGAGGACAGCCCTCTGCTATTTCTAACTCACCTGGCAAGCCTCCTACCTCTAGTTGCATATCTATACTACTATCTTCCCAAAGTAAATCTACTGTGAGGACTCCTGTGGTGAAGGGTGTTGCAGTGTTGTCATTTTCTCTACCTCTTATCTCACCCACTCGTATCTGATTTTCATCTTTTAGTATCAAGCAAATATCACTATTTTGTACCTCTTCGATGCTTTTACCTCCATAACTTCCTTTGACATACTGTTCTTTTCCTTCATATGTTAAAGAATATATCATTGAACCACCTCCTATACGAGTGAAGTCTTTGACATGTCCTTCTAATAATTTATCCATGCTGCTAGGATCATATTTGTGAGTCATCTCTATATATTTCTCTTTGCAGCTACAACCTTTTTCTTTTTTGATTTTCCATTGGGAGGGTTTAGCCCCAAGTTTATTTAATTTGATTGCTATACAATCCATAATTTCGATGTATGCTTTATCGCTAGCCATTTTACTATTGTCGAAATAATTATTCCTCTCCAATGGTTTCCCCATATAAAATGTGAACGCATGCACTTTGTCATCTAGACCACCCAATAGTCCTGCCATGCTTTCATAATTCAAATAATCCTCAGAAGACTCCCAATCACCTTTAGGTGATTTTCCTCCTACTTGTGTTTTCCAAGCATAACTATCATCAGGTCTTTTTTCACGATATGTCAATCCTATTAAGCCTCGCAATGGATTCCATCCGATTTTTCGTACAGGACTATTGATCCATCCTGTATTGAGAAATGCAAGATACGCAACCAAATCATTGTCCCAATTAATCCTAGGTGTTCCTCTTTTAATATCTTCTGTTCTTGGTGATGCTATGCTGACTACTTCAAAATAGTCTTGCATCCATCCTTCTTTGCTTTTTACTTTTAGTTTTTTATACGCCTCACCTGTAAAAAGATTTCCTTGTGAGTGAGCTACTACTAATACTTTATGCCCATCTTTAATACTGTTTTGATACTTTTTAACTTGCAATTTTAAATCTGCTTCATGTGCCTTTTGTGTCATAAGTCCTGCTAAAGTAGATGCTAATTGAACATATTTATTGACAGCTTCTATTCCCGTTCCATCACTCTTTTGGAGTAGGGATTCAAGCAAATCAATAACCTGTCCATCTGTGCGGTTGTAAGCATAGTCCACCTTACCTA
>WFMX01000157.1 GCA_015488875.1 Campylobacterota bacterium
CCTACACTTGTAGCTCTATTGGTTGCCTTGAGTGGTTCATCTCTTCGTTGGCTCCGTATAGGTGCGATGTTCTCCTCTTTGATGGTGGTGGTACTTGTGGCAAGAGTCATTATGCACTTTGATCCATCAGGAGGTATGCAATTTATTCGTATATTGCCTTGGATACAAAATTATGGTATTACTTACTATATAGGTGTAGATTCGCTATCGTTGGTGATCCTTACTCTTATAGCACTCTTGATGCCTATACTCTACCTATATATATGGAAAGAGAAGAGAAGAGGCTATTGGTACAATCTTATGATACTTCAGACAGGAGTCACGGGTGCGGTTTTATCACTAGATTTGGTACTCTTTTATCTATTTTGGGAGACTATGCTTCTGCCTGTATTTATCATGATAGGTAGATACGGAAGCGGTATGAACCAATACAACTCCATGAAGATAGTATTGATGACTATATTGGGTTCTATGACTATGCTATTCTCTATATTATATCTAGGCTATGAGTATTATAACACCACAGGGAGTTGGAGCTTTGCACTTCACGATTTGAGTAGTCTCAATTTTGATGCACAAACATCCATATGGTTGGTAGCAGGTTTTCTGCTAGCGTTTGCTATCAAGATACCGCTTGTTGGATTTCATACTTGGATGGCACCAGCATACAACTCCGCACCGACCCCAGCAGTCGTGATCTTGTCAGCCATTATGGCGAAGTTGGGAGTTTATGGTTTGTGGCGTTTTGGTTATGGACTATTTGGGACAACTTTAGCATATTATGAGTCTACTATTATTGCATTGGCGATTATAGGTCTATTGTACTATGCTATTCATGCGATAATGGAGCCAAATCTTAAAAGGATGTTTGCCTATTCTTCAGGATCGCACTTGTCATTGATAGCATTAGGTATCATTGTGACAAATATCTATGGCTGGGGTGGTAGTATTTACTTCATAGCTACTCATGCTTTGGCATCGGCTGGTATCTTTCTGATGATAGGACTGATGTACAAGAGGACAAATACTATTATGATATCAAATTTAGGAGGTGTAGCCACGGTCGCTCCTAAATTTGCTCTATTTTTTGTCTTTTTTGCGTTGAGCATAGCTGGACTTCCTGGTACAGGAGGTTTTGTGGCTGAACTACTCATCATCATAGGGGCTTTCAAGTCCAATATATGGATAGGGGCATTGACGGCGACCACTATGCTCTCTGCTATGCTCTATATTTTTTGGATGCTACAGAGAGTTGTTTATGGCCCAGTAGCACAGAGTGTCGAAAAGTTTGAAGATTTAAATATGCGAGAGATGAGTATGTTGATACCTTTGGTTCTATTGCTTATAATTACAGGTATAGCACCATCTATATTTTTCCCATATCTTGAACCACAGATTCACATAATGTTAGCTGATGTGATCAGTATCATAGGAGGTGTCAAATGATAGATGAGATAGTGCAGATACTACCTATGGCAATAATAGTGATAGGAGCTTTTGTCTTGATGTTGCTTAGCCGTAGTAGAGTTATGAATCTAAATAGATTGAACCTTGTCGCAGTTTTCTTCTTGGGGGTCTCATTTCTTATAGAGTTGCCACAGTTTGGACGAGCAGAGGCTACATATAGTTTTTCTCAAATATTTGGAAACATTTACATCATAGATGACTTTTCAACTATCTTTGACTTGATGTTTACGCTAGGTGCCATCATGACACTTTTGATAAATACAGACTACTTCAAAAGTAGAGACTATTTCAATGGAGAGTACTTCGCACTTATACTGTTTTCTGTATTTGGCATGATGACACTTGTTCACGCCAATGAGTTGGTGACGGCTTTCATATCACTAGAGATGGCATCATTGAGTATGTATGCTTTGGTGGGATACCACAAAAAGAACTTTATAAGTTCAGAAGCCATGATGAAGTATCTAGTTTTGGGTTCTATCATGGGTGCTTTTTTCCTACTAGGTATAGCATTTATATATGGTGCCACAGGCTCTACAAATCTTGGTGATATATCAGCATATATATTGTCACACTCTGGAGATGACTTGACACTTATTTTTGTAGGTGGTACATTTATCATGATTACTATCTTTTTCAAGATAGGTGTTGTTCCATTTCACTTTTGGGTAGTAGATGTCTATCATGGTGCCCCATATCCAGTGACTATGTTTATGGCATCTACATTTAAGATAGCACTTTTTGCTATAGCACTTCGCATATACCTCATAGAGTTCGTCTCTATAAGCGAGCTATGGACACCTATGCTAGAGGTGCTTACCGTTATCACACTCATCGGAGGTTCATTTCTCGCCATATCACAATCAACAGTCAAGAGGATGTTGGCAGGATCTAGCATAGTACATACGGGATATATGCTTATTGCTATCACATCTATAGGTAGAGGCTCTGAAATGGCAGCACCTGCTATAATGTTTTATCTCATAGCATATTTTCTTAGTGCAGTCGGAGCCTTTGGTATATTGAGCTTCATAGCATCACAGAGTAAACGACAGATGACATATGAAGATTTCAAAGGCTTTTCAGAGAGGCGACCATATATGGCACTTATGATGTCTATCTTTATGTTGTCGTTATCTGGTTTCCCATCTACTATAGGTTTCTTAGGTAAATTCTATATATTCACAGCCGCTATAGAGTCTGGAGAGATATTTTTGGCAGGCTTAGGTATAGCTACTGCATTTATATCTGTTTACTACTACTTCAAACTAATAGCAGTTATGTATTTCTATCCTACGAACCAACCACAGAAGAGACTACCGATAAATCTAAGTAGTGGATTGATAGCACTGATGGCGATCATTATCATATGGGGCGGTATAGGTACAGGACTTATACCATTCATCCCTGGGGCAGATGGCTTTATAGATATAGCAAGAGAGGCAATAAGCTCACTATATAGTAGATGATAGTGTTCTTATAAAACTCGGAAGTGATGCCTTGACTGTGGCTATTAGCGAGGCTAAAGCCACCGTTTCCGATGATTTTCGAAATAGTCCAATAAAAAAAGCCACGGCAAACCCCCACCACACCGCAAAAACCCACCAAAAACCCCACAAATAAAAAAGAATTTCAACAAATCCCCCAAAAACCCTTGACAAACAAAAACAAAACGGCTATAATACGCGTCCAACAACACAGAGACCTAACAGAGTTTGTTAGAGAGTGAGAGTTGAATGATCTTTGACAACCAAATATAAGTAATAAATCAATCGTCTATTTTGAGTTTTGATTTTACTAATTTGTTCGTAACAAATTAGATAGAATGAACTTAATTTAGAAATAAATTTAAGTGATTCTGACAATGGATAAAATAATCCAAACATCTTTAATCTTCACAAGGTGAAAGCTTTAGTGAGATGAATTGGAAAGAGGCTTTTGCCTTTTTTCAAGAAGAACTATTTAATGGAGAGTTTGATCCTGGCTCAGAGTGAACGCTGGCGGCGTGCTTAACACATGCAAGTCGAACGGAAACAATAGGTACTTGTACCTAGGTGTCGAGTGGCGAACGGGTGAGTAAAATATAGTTAATTTGCCTCTTAGAAAGGGATAGCCATTGGAAACGATGATTAATACCTTATAC
>WFMX01000158.1 GCA_015488875.1 Campylobacterota bacterium
CTATAATTATGTTGTATTGTGGTGTAGTTAATAACGGTGAAGTCTCTCTAGTAGTGATGATTACAGCTCCGTCATGAGTACAGAGATACTATGAATTGCGTATAGTCAACTCTCGCTCAAATCCCCAGCTCTTTCTATGGTCGGCTACAGCTAGTTTGGATATCTCCTCTATAAGCATAGACTCTTTGTCTTCTAATACCATCTCTACTTCGCCCTCAGGATTGACGAGCATGCTGTCGCCATAGAACTTCCACTTGACATCATCATCTCTATACTCACCCAGTCTATTGGCACGAAGAATATAACAACTATGTAAAAATGCCTTTGTCTTGATGATCTCTCTCCATCTGTTGTGAGAGCCAAAGGTGGATGATGTGGGCAGGAGAACTATATCTACCCTCTTCTCCACAACCTTCTCCCAAAAGTAGTCAAAATGCAACTCAAACCCACCCATAGCCATCACTCTGAAACCATCTATAGTGAAAAACAGGGGTGTTTTGAGAGGCTCTATGGGATTGGCAAAGAAACTCTTCTCATTCCAATGAGGATATGGCAATAGTATCTGCTGTTGATAGTAAGTGATCCTATTGGCCGTCACCTTGGCGATAGATTTGAAATAGTCACCTTTTTTGATCTGTATCACTGGTGCTATGAAGACGATATCATATCTATCGGCAAACTGTTTGAGTGACTGTAGATGTCTCTCTGTCTGCTCTTTGACCATACTAGATGGCATCTTGATAAGCTCTTTAAAGAAGTGATTGAGTACATATTCACCTAGCATCATCACCCTCACACCTCTCTGATGAGCATTTTTGAGGTAGAATTCCAGTCTAGTGGCGTTCATACCTAGAGTGGGAAGCTGTAGCGCACCTACGACAAGCTCTCTATCTGCTGGCATCTACTCGCCACTCCTAGATGACTCTATCATATCTTTCTCTATGATTTTGATCTTCAGTTCAGCATCTTCGATGAGCTTTTGTGCCTCTTTTATATTTTTGAGACCCTCTTCATATAGCTTGACACTCTCCTCTAGCGTAATATCTTGATCCATTAGCTTCTCTAGTAGCTCCTTGGAGTATACCAACTTCTCTTCAAAGGTTTTTTTCTTCATATGATTATCCTCAATCTAATATATCTCTTATCTCATCTTCAAACTTATGCAACTCTACCAAAAAAGCATCATGACCATAGTCACTCTCTATCTCACTATAGCTACAACTCTGTCCATTTCGTATCATCATCTTGTGTATATGCTCCATCTCACTAGGGAAAAACAGATAATCACTAGAGAAACTTATAAGGTGGACTCTAGCCTTGATACGGAGTATAGCATCATATAGAGAGTCATATCCTCTAGCTAGATTGTATGTATTGATAGCTTTGACTATATATAAGTAGCTTAATGGATCAAATGTCTTGCTGAAATTGTCGGTATTGTACTCCATATACCTCTCTACCTCATAGCGTCCAAAAAGCTCAAACAGACCATCATTGCCCACATAGTTCCTAGAAAATTTATCATCCATAGAGTGGGGGCTGAGATATGATATGTGACCAGCTATGCGTCCTATAGCTAGACCATCAAGCCCATCCTCCACAAAAGCATCTATAGCGTAGTTGCCATTTTCAAATCTACTATCTCTTCTGATCGCCTCTACTGCTACTTTGTTGAACGCTATCGTCCAAGGTCTTGTGGCATATGTAGCGGCAAGCGAGATGATATCATCTGCTAGATTTGGATAGTCTACTGCAAATTGAAGTGCCTGCATACCACCCATGGAGCCACCTACTATAGCTCTCAAATGGTATATACCTAGTGATGATAGCAGATGCATTTGAGCTCTTATCATGTCTTTGATAGTGACTACAGGAAATTTGAGCCTATATCGCTCCTCTGATGGGTACTTTTCGCTCATAGGACCAGTAGAGCCGAAGCAACTCCCCACGACATTGGAAGAGATGACAAAATATCTACTAGTGTCTATAGCCTTGCCATCACCTATGAGTCCATCCCACCACCCTGCTTTGCGGTCACCATCATATGTGCCAGCAGCATGGTGAGAGCCACTCAATGCATGGCATATGAGTATAACATTTCGTTTGTCATCATCGAGTTTGCCATATGTCTCATATCTGATCTCGTAAGGTTCGAGTATACGACCACTCTCAAGATAGAGAGGGCTACTGAAATGTTGCGTTTTTGTTTGAATATCCATATATCCCATCTGTTGTTTATAATTTATAGACCAATGTTATATATTTCGCACAACATTAGTTATTGATTATAGCATACTTCTACATAAGTACAAATTTAGTTCAAAATATCAATTGAGATATTCAGGTGTAGCCAATCCTACTTTTTTGCCTTTTTGTTCTACAACGATGACATCAATCGCATCACCCTCTTGGTAGATATCTGACAGATTTGATATTCTCTCTTTGGATACTTTAGATATGTGCAACAGTGCATCGTACCCATCTGGCATCTCAACAAACATACCAAAATCAACTATCTTTTTGATCTTGCCTTGGTATACTTTGCCTTGATCGTACAAAGTCTGCTTCTTGACTGCTGCATCTGCTATGCCTTGTATATGCTCTTTGGCAGCTGCCACTTTGTCTTTGCTATCAGCAGATAGCTTGACTCCGCCCTTGTCTCTATCTAAGTCTATGCTAACTTCAAATCTCTCTATGATATCCCTGATGGTTGCACCTGCCTTGCCTATGATATCGACTATCTTACTCGGATGAATGTGAAAAAGTTCTGTACTTGGCAAGGCTCCACTTGGCTTGATCTCCTCTTCTGCCTTCTCCATAAGCTCTAGTATATGAAGCTTCCCTTTGGTCGCTTTCTCTAGTGCATCTTTGAGTATGTTGAGATCTACTCCACCTAGTTTGATATCCATCTGGAGAGCTGTTATGCCATTTTTTGTACCTGTAACCTTGAAGTCCATATCGCCATCATGATCCTCTAGTCCCATGATATCGGTCAATACTGCATATCTATCACCATCACTCACAAGACCCATAGCTATACCAGCTACGAGATCTACCATCTCTACATCAGCAGACCTCAAAGCGAGTGAACCGCCACAGACTGTAGCCATGGATGAAGAGCCATTACTCTCAAGTATCTCAGATACTATTCGGATAGTACCATCATAGTTGATGTCTATAGATGGCTCCAATGCTCTTCTTGCTAGATTGCCATGTCCCAACTCTCGTCTGCCTGGCACACCCATAGGTTTGGCTTCACCCACACTAAAGGCTGGGAAGTTGTAGTGTACCATAAACTTATCCGACATACTACTCTTGCTAGTGATGAGTTCATACTGCTGTGCATCTTTGCTATCTCCTAGAGTAGCTGTCACAAGTGCCTGAGTCTCCCCTCTGGTAAATAGACATGAACCATGCACACTAGGCAATAGATTTGTCTCTATAGTAATAGGACGAACCTCATCTAGCTCTCTACCGTCTGCTCTGAGACTTGTGTCGAGTATCATGGATCTCACTATCTCTTTTTTATATTTTTCAAGCACTCTCTTGACCAATACTTTATCTATAGGTTCATCGCTATCTGATGACAAAGTCTCTATGATATCTCTCTTTAGTTCGGAAAAAGCTGTACTTCTCTCGCTCTTTGCCATGGAGTTGATAGCACTATAGACTCTATCTTTGAAGTTGCTAGCTATATAGCTATACAGCTCCTCATCTATCTTCTCCTCCTCTATATCAAAATCTAATGGTTCTCTAGCATGTGGTGTAAATGCCTCGGTATAGATCTCTGTGGAGTGTTTGATGGCTTCTGTAGCTACAGCTATCACATCTATTAATTCAGAGTCCGACAACTCATTGCAGACTTGATGTTCCAATATAATAGGTGTATCTGGCATCATTGGATTGATCACATCCATCTCTATGTCATCTATCTTTTCAGAAGCTACGGAACGCATCTCAATCATAAGTAGATCCTCTCCACTACCAGCGACATACAGATCTAGTGTGCTTCTCTTTAGCTCTGAGAGTTTTGGATTTACTACTATCTCATCATCTATTTTGGCTACTCTGACGGCAGAAACAGATCTGCATACAGGTAGATCAGATACAAAAAGAGCGGCTGACGCAGCATTGAGTGCGGCTACTTGCATATCTACTTCACTATCACTACTCACTACTAGTACTGTCATAGTCATAGGATAGTGAAAGCCTTTTGGAAATAATGGACGAAGGGATCTATCTACGATGCGTGCGGTCAAAGTCTCAAAATCTCCAGGCTTAGTCTCTCTCTTGATAAACCCACCTGGTATCTTCGATGCGGCATATGACTTCTCTATATACTGCACAGTAAGTGGTAAAAAATCATCAGACACAGGCTTAGGGTCTACTGCTACTGCCGCTATGAGTACCGCCTTGCCCGATCTGTACATGACGGCTCCACTAGCCTGCTTTGCTACCTTATCAAAAGAGTAACTCTCTTCTAAGCCATTTGTTGTTATATCTATTACTTTTTCACTCATCTATATCTTCCTTTTATAATCTGAAATTCCATGCTCTGCTATAATCTTCTCAAGATACTCAAACTCTAACTTCTCAAGATTTTCATAATAGTATTCTATCGAAATGTAGTCTCTTATCCGATGAGGACAAAAGAGTCCGTCACACAAGCTCAATAGGTTATCATATACAGAGTAGTCCAATACAGGCGCTGCTATATATATGCTCTTGACCTCCATCTCTATCATTGACTTGATAGCTACTGACATAGTGAGACCACTCTCTATAGACTCATCGACAAGTATCACATGTTTTTTGGCTAGAGATCGCATGGGTATGCTTTTTCTATATCTGTAGACATATGATAGTACTGTCTCTTCATATTTTCTATTTGCTTCACTATAGACATAATCTATATCTATCTCAAATGACTCTATCAAAGCCTTGTTCATCACCATCTCTTCAGTTTCACTGACTATGGCTATGGCTAGCTCATGATTATTGGGTGCTACTATCTGCTCTGTGAGGAGTATATCCATATCTGACTTGAGTGCATTGGATATCTTATCTGCGAAATACACTCCACCTTCGCTGATAGCTATGACGATGATATCATCTATCTCGAACAGATTGATAGGTAGTATCTCTATCAGCTCCTTGGCGGCTGCATCCCTATCTAAGAAAAGTGGTCTATGGTCTAAATCGTTTGGCATAGTCTGCTCCTGGAAATTGTCGTCCTATCTCCTCATCACTAAATGTGTACCTAAATTCATCTATATATCTATTGAGTAGTTGATACGAGCTATTTATCATCTCCATTTTGCCTAGTTCACTACTGATATCAGGATGATACTTTCTTGCCAAATATCTATACTGCTTCTGTATATCTTTTTTGCTTACAAGTGTAGGCAGACCCAAGATATCTAATGCTTTGTGGATATCTTCTGCTATCTCATTCATCCTATTGATACTGTTTCATGTCATCACTAGAGAAGCCTATGCCACCAAATGGTACAAAGTTAAGCTGAAAACTAAATGAGTTGTCGAGTATGGAGTCTGCTCCATTGGCTGTAGCAGTAGGTCTGACATCTTGCCTAAATCCTACAGAGACATTCCAACAATCCCTATTGTAGGTCATACCCACTCTCCATTGCGACTGCAATGCTTCATCTATGTCATATACAAAACCACCAACTAGACTTATTTTATTTGTAAATTTATAAACAAGATTTAGATTTACATCATTATTTTTATCTTGCTCTACTACTTCATTATTTTCACCGTAGCTATATAATCTCTGATATGAGTGTGTCAGAGATAGTCCATATCCATCATCTCTCCATGTAATAGAGCTTGATATCTCTTTGACTTTGTTAAATTCATAACTATAGATAAATGAGTTATAAAATTCCCACTCATCTACATTATACTGCATCTCATGTGATAAATCATCAAACTCATTACCATCATTTTCTGGATGATAGAATTGTGTCAATCTCTCATAAAATACCAATTTAGCATCATCATCATAGAAATATTGACTAAATTTAAATGCTGCATTTTCCTTTTCTATGCCAGGTGCATATAGCTTCTTTTGCTCATCCTCTAGCTCATCATAGTCCACAGGCGACTCATTACCACTACCAGGTATAGTATATGAG
Organism: Campylobacterota bacterium; assembly: GCA_015488875.1. Lineage (GTDB taxonomy): Bacteria > Campylobacterota > Campylobacteria > Campylobacterales > Sulfurovaceae > SZUA-451. The sequence continues at coordinate 6,159 of WFMX01000158.1, forward strand.
ATAGATGGCTGTATGACATGCACAAAAGAGTCATACTTTTTTGTCAAGTCACTAAACAATTTAACATGACTGACATTATTATAGTATTGGAAATTATCCTGTGTATAAGCCTCATTGCCATAGAGAAGTTTATTGTAATATATATCCTCTTTTAGTGATAGCGTCATAAAATCATCCAAGAAAGAGTGCGTGTATTCTATAGGCATAAAAAACTCTGCTATCTTTAGTGTAGTTCCCTCTTTTCTAGTATAGTTGTTCATAGTAAAGTCCAAGCTATATGTCAAATCATCCAAAAGTATAGGCTTGAGATATTTATGTAGCTGTATGGTAGGAAGTATCTGCATAGTCGTATTGTTGTCAATCAGTCGCGTATCTATGAAATATTTAGCATAGACTCCAGCAGAGTAATCATTGTTGTTTACATAATAGTTAAATCTTGACTCTTGCAACGGAACGGCACCGAAGTGACTCATAGGCTGTTTTTGCAGATATATATAATCTATATCATTGAGAAGTGTAGCGTTTATATAGAGACCATCTGATAAATCATCAGGAGCATCCATAAATCTCTCCAATACGCGTGAAGAGTCATATAGCATTTCAAACCCATAGTGAGTTTTGTTTTTTATATCATTTTTTATGACATAATCATCTTTATCTTTAAAGTACCCTACTCTCACAGAGCCAAACGAATATGGAGAGTCAGCGAAACGAACAGTACCATATATACCCTCGCCTCTCTTTGCTCTAATTTGTGGTCTCAACTCAACATCCCAACTACGAGATGGGGCCCAATATATCGGCTGTTCATATACAGCACCATCACTTTTTGTATATCCTACACTAGGAAAGAGTAGTCCTGAACTTCTCTCTTTGTGTGTCGAAAATGCCAAATATGGAGTATAAAATACAGGAACATCCCAAAACTTCATCTTGACATCTCGCATCACCATATAGTGATCTTCTCCATCATACTTAGAGCTAGCAGAGTATAGTGACCACTCTTTTCCCTCTATGTCACAGCTAGACATGACAGATGGACCAAAAGTCATATTTTCATCTTTCTTTGTAGCCTTATCAGCAAAGACCCATATATCTTTACTATCACTCATAAATACATTTTGGAATGTGACCAATTTGGACTCGGTATTGATACTTAGCTGATCACTTTTGATCTTACTACCTTTATAGCCCATAAGCTCTACTTTTCTGCCAGATAGAGTCAATAGATGTTTTTCCCTATCATATTGTGCCATGTCCGACTGTATGACGGAGTTGTCGTAATGTACCACGACATTACCCTTGGCGGTGACCATTGTCTCTGTGGCAGATAGGTCTTCTGCCATGATCTCTATCTTTTGTTCGGCCTCTAGAGCAGTCAAAGCTACAAATAGTGCGATTATCGCCAATATACCTCTATGCATCTACTACCACACATCCTGACAACTTGTCATGTAGTGTCTGCACCATTGGATTGAAAAATGCCATTATAAATCCTAAATAGAAAAATGTTTCGCTCACTATTCTCATACTAGCCCTCACTAGAGCTATATGTAGTGGCGGGGTCTCGCCTGATTGTACGGTAACAACTCTAATTTTCATAAAATATTTACCAAGTGTCATACCACTCTGCCAAACAAAAAATGTATGATAAGCTACTTTTATAAGTACTATAGTCAAAAAGTTGCTTGTCAAAAATAGATTTATCTCCTCTGGAGTGCGTAATGATGATATTTGCGACCAAAATATAGCTATAAATAAAACACTTACCGCAATATCATCTATCACAAAAGCACCAATCCTCTTTTTGGGTGTGGCTATCTCTCTGCTTTCTAGCTCGTCGATCTCTTCTCTCAAGACTCTAGCTCCAATGCCTGATATGCTATATCTGTCCTACACTGCTTGCCTATGAAGTGGACTTGACCACAGAGCATATAGGCTCTCTCGTGTGCCTGTGTGATACTATCTCCTATACCTACACAGACCAAAACTCGTCCACCTGTAGCAAACAGCTTTCCGTCATCACCTCGACTCACGCCTGCAAATGATATATGGGAGTTCGCCTCAATATCGTCATGTACTATATCGTCTATGATGATCTCAGCAGGTTCTGAACTCTTGTATGGGTAATCTTTGCTAGCCATCACTACGCCTACGGCATATTTGTTATGAAACTTTATATTGGCACTAGCCAAATCCCCCATAGCAGCTTTGTGAAATAGCTCACTCGCAGGAGATTTCAAAAGTGGCATCAACTCTTCGCACTCAGGATCACCAAACCTTACATTATACTCTAGTATGATAGGCTCACCATCTACCACCATGACACCTATGAAGAGTACTCCCGTAAAAGGGTTACCCTCATCTTTCATACCCTTGAGAGTAGGTTTGATTACCCTCTCTTCTAGTTTGCGATATATCTCATCGTTTACAAGTGGTGTCGGTGCATATGCCCCCATACCACCTGTATTTGGTCCCTCATCGTCATTGAGCAATCTTTTGTGATCTTGTGCGGCAGGTAGCACTACAAAATCCTTGCCATCACATATGGCAAATACTGATAGTTCATAACCGTCTAAGAACTCTTCGACCACTATCTTCGTGCCAGCATCACCAAATGAGTTACCAGAGAGCATCTCTCCAGCTGCTCTTTTTGCATCGTCATGTGACTCAGCTATGATGACACCTTTGCCACCGCACAGTCCATCTGCCTTTACCACTATAGGTGTAGAGAGTTCATTGATGAATTTATATGCACTATCGAGTGAATCTGTCTCTACATATTTAGCCGTAGGTACACCATGCCTAGCTAGAAAGTTTTTCATAAATATCTTCGATCCCTCTAGCTGTGCTGCACTAGCAGTCGGTCCAAATATGCTCAAGCCACGATCTTGAAAGAGATCTACTATACCATCAACTAATGGACCCTCTGGACCCACTATGGTCAAATCTATCTCATTCTCTTCTACAAAATCTGCCAATTTAGAAAAGTCACTTATATTTATATTTTCTCCGAGTCCATCAGAAGCACCATTGCCAGGTGCGAAATATAGTTTCTCCACGATTTTATCTTTTTTTAGTGCTAGACCGATAGAGTACTCTCGACCACCACTCCCAATTATCAATACATTCATCTGATTTTCTCCGAAAAAATTAAAAACTAGAAATTACTATATAATTGCTAATTTTTAACTCATAATAGACCCCGGATAGCCGTTCTGTGTGAAATCGGCCCTAATAAGCCAATTGTGTAGGAGAGAGCAGATCTTTAGGGGGCAAATCCTAACCGTCATAGACGAATCAAGCAGAAGTGTCCACGCACCGATCTGACTACATATCCCACAAAACTAAGTGTTGGACCCCATATTACAGTGGTCGAACTATCCAGGTAAAAAATTATAGCCTATTTGCCATTACATACGAATAAATATAACTCAAAAAAGTATCTTTTATTAGAGTTCTTGCAAATATTATCTGAAATAATGGCTTCGACCTCGTAATAAAGTGAAGCCGAAGCAGCACATCCAAGCTTCAAAATCTTTACAAATCTTATACTCTTCCTAATACCTTGTGTAAAAAGAGTATTTGACCAAAGAGAGGGGCAAATATATTGGCTATCGGAATATAGTTAAATAGTGATGCGATCATCGCTATAGTCGTAGAGTTTTTACTATTTTTTTTGAGTGCAGCCTTATCTGCTATAAAGAGTGAGCCAACATCATAACTGTTCGGCTCCTTGATGAGGATAGACCATAACCAGAGCATCCAGACTTGACCAAATATAGGGACAAATATCAGCGGAAATGTAAATAGAAACAGAAGTAAAAACATTATGCCAGCTTTGATGCTTAGATATATAGATGTTGCTGTATTTGGACTCCCTACCGCATCTATATGTGGATAGTGCTTTTTTGCCAACTCTTTAAGTATCGGTTCACTAAAGATAGATGTAGCTATGGATATAGTGATGATGATAAGCATATAGCCCACGATGAGTGATACTAGCACTGTGCCACTTGACTGAAACCACTCCCAATTACCTACAAAAGGTATCTTGACTATGTATGACTCTATCATAGTCGCATACAGATCCCAAGATACCCAAAGCAGGACAATCCAGAGCAGTATAGATCCGAAGCCTACCTTAAATATAAAAGAGAGTACCAATGGACTAAGTATATCAGATATTGATTTTGATATTATCTTTTGCATTTGTTTACCTACTGATATTCGTTTTTGAACTCTACATATCTAGCAGCGGAGGCATATAGCTCTGCTACTTCATCATCTGTAAGTTCTCTGACCACTTTGGCAGGGCTACCCATGATGAGTGATCTAGGTGGGAAGACTTTGTTTTTGGTCACCAAGCTACCTGCACCTACTATGGATTCTCTACCGATCACTGCACCATCTAGTATGGTGGCACTCATACCTATGAGACAGGCATTTTCTATGGTGCATCCATGTAGCATCACTCTATGCCCTACGGTCACATCATCACCTATCACGGTAGGATTGCCATCGCTCATATCATCTCTCTTGTGGTGAGTGACATGTACCATAGATAGATCTTGTATATTTGTACGGTCACCTATAGTGATGAAATGCACATCACCACGCACAACACACCCAAACCATACGGCACTATCCACACCCATACTAACTCTACCTATGACGCTAGCACCCTCTGCTATCCAGCCATTTTCGCCCACTGTAGGACTCCACTCTTTGAAGTTTATAATCATAATCTCTCCTCATATAATAAATTATTTTACCGTAGCTTTGCTTTGAAGGTGTGGTCAGGCTATGATCTTAGCTGATCTATAGCCCTATGTATGCTATATGTGAGGTCTATCATTACCATCAGTAAAAGAGTTTTTCGCTTGTTCCCACGCTCTACCAATGCCAATGAAATAAGAAATTTGAGAGAGTTAAAGCCTTAAACTCTAAATCTCTAGCGATACATTATGCATTGGCATCACCGCAACTTCTCTATCTCCTCTATACTGAGACCAGTCTTTGTGGCAATAGTCTCATCATCCAAAACATCTAAAAGGTTTTTTGCTATCTCTATGGCTTTGTTTTGTTCGCCCTCTTTGAGTCCTTCCTTGATACCTTCTTTGAGTCCTTCTTTGATACCTTCCTTGAGACCTTCTTCTCTCCCTACTTTTATACCCATCTCCTTACCATCTTCTAAAGCAGTCTCTATGACACTCAACTGCTTCCAAGTCTGCTTGAAGTGCCAATCGTACACCTCCATCTCTTTTTTGCTCCAGTTGTACTGTTTGGCACTCTCAAAGGCTGTGACAAAGGCTTCTATATCTTCATACTCTTTGGGGGTCATATCGAAGCTTGAGGCATTTTGGATGAAGTATATC
>WFMX01000159.1 GCA_015488875.1 Campylobacterota bacterium
ATATATATCTCTGAAGTGTGCATCATCAAATGATGTCAATGCAGTCACCGCTAGCACCAGTGGTCTATCTGCTCCAAACTTTTCCAATCTCTGCATCACCGTGGTCATAGCTATATCGCCTGCACTTGCGTGTATGTTGAACATAGCTACGCCTAGATGAGCTATCTCCTCTGCTGCATCCGCCATGGTATTGGGGATATCATAGAGTTTTAGATCGAGAAATATCTTGAAATTTGGGTTGATTTCTTTAAGGTCTTCTATGAATGGCTTCCCATCACGGATATAACTTCTGAAACCTACCTTCATCCATATATCAAATTTTTGTAGCTTTGTAGCTAGCTCTATATTCTCCTCGGCAGATGGTAAATCGAGTGCAACGCATAGTTTCATGACAACTCCTAAATAAATATTGGTATAATACTACCCAAATTTTAATAACAAGGACTAAACAGTATGTTTGGAAGCAAAACAAAAGAGTATAATCTATCAGAAGATGAGTTAAACAAGTTACAATACGCAGAGGTCAAGACATCCAAAGGGACAATATGGCTCAAGCTATACCCAGAGGCAGCACCGACAGCTGTATCCAATATGGCAGAGTTGGCAAATTCAGGATTTTATGACAATCTCATGTTTCATAGAGTAATACCAGGATTTATGGCTCAAGGTGGCTGTCCAGAATCAGGACCAACAGGCAATCCATCTCTAGCAGGCACAGGTGGACCAGGGTGGAATATAGATTGCGAGACAGACAATGGTGTAGCACATAAAAAAGGTTCATTCTCCATGGCACATGCAGGACCAAACACAGGTGGAAGCCAGTTTTTCATCACATTTGCAGCTACACCTCACCTAGATGGTGTACATACAGTATTTGGTGGGATAGAGGATGATGATAGTGCTAGCTTTGAAGTGTTAGATACGATAGAGCAGGGCGATACTATAGAATCCATCAAGGTAGTAGAGAGCAAATGACCAAAAAAGATATCATCCAAAAGTTAGATTTGGATGGATATGTGCAGAGATTTGAAAACTTCTTTGCCAGAGTAAAACCTGTAGCTATGCATGGTGATATCAACCAGCACTATAGGCATATAAAGGCTCTCTCTGTGCTAGAGTTCCCAGAGCCTAGCGAAGTACCAAATCTAGACTCAGAGTTGGCACGCATCAAAAAGCAGGCTATACTAGGGCTAGATGAGATCTACTCGTTTGTCAAAATCATACAGTACTTCAATAATCTAAAAGCCATAGAGCTACCAGAGCCTACAGCTAGTTGGATAGGCGAGATAGAGATACCACTAGAGATCATGACGATACTAGGCTACTTCAATGACCAAGGAAAAATCAATCCAGAGATAGATAGTCAACTATATGATATCCAAAGAGCTATCAAGAGCAACAAATCTGCTATCAAAGATGGGCTATATCAAGTAGTTCGTTCACCAAAACTCAAAGATTACCTAGCAGATTCACAGATACACTTCCTCAATGGTGAAGAGACTCTACTCGTGAGAGGTGGTTTCAATCAAGCCATCAAAGCCACCGTTGTGGGGCGAAGCTCTGGTGGGTTTTTTTACATCATACCGCAGAAGATATCTGCACTCAAAGATAGAGAAGCTCAGCTTGTCACAGAGGAGGAGGAGGTCTACTATCGTTATAGTAAGAGCATATCTGCCATATTTTACACTTGGGAGAGATTTCTTGCCTATATCAACAGAGAGTATGATAGATTTGACCACTACCAAGCTAGAGTCAATTTCGCAAAGGCGTATGAGTATGAGTTCATACTGCCTAGCAAAAAGAGTGGCGTAAAACTAGATAGTTTTGCACACCCAGCCATAGATGACCCCGTACCTGTTACTATAGGGCTTGACTCATCAGTGATGCTCATCACAGGAGTCAACGCAGGTGGTAAAACTATGTTACTAAAGTCCATACTCTCGGCAGTATATATGAGTAAATATCTATTACCATTTAGGTGTAATTCAGCCAAGACAGAGGTGGGACACTACAAGCATATAGAAGCCGTCATAGATGACCCACAGTCAGTCAAAAATGATATCTCCACATTCGCAGGTAGGATGGTAGAGTTCGCCAAACTCTTCAAGAGTAGAGATACTATAGTGGGTGTAGATGAGATAGAGCTGGGTACAGATAGTGATGAAGCTGCTACGCTATTTCGTGTGATGCTAGAGGAGCTTCGCAAGAGAAATATCACCTTTGTAGTGACTACACACCATAAGAGATTGGCTTCGCTTATGGGAGCAGACAATGATGTGACGCTTATAGCCGCACTATATGACGAGGAGAGGCGAGTACCTACCTATACCTTCTTGCAGGGTAGTATTGGCAAAAGCTACGCATTTGAGACTGCTCAGAGATATGGAGTACCTGCCAAGATCATAGATGATGCCAAAGTGATATATGGCGAAGACAAAGAAAATCTCAATGAACTCATAGAGAGATCCACCTCACTAGAGAGGGAGATGAGAAGCAAGATAGCTAAGCTTGATGATGAGATGAAAAATATCGAAAAGAAGAAGCAATATCTTTTTGATGAGGAGGAGCGACTCAAAGAAGAGCATCGCAAAGCCATAGCCACACTAGAAAATAGATACAATGCTGCCACCAAAAGGGCTAGAGAAGCACTTAAGGTCAAGGAGTCTACTGAGGGTAGGCGACTACTAAACAAAGCACACAAATTCAAAGATCAAAATCAAAAAAAGCCTATAGAGCAAGAGAAAGTAGCTCTTAAAGTTGGTGAGACCATAAAGTACAGAAGTCATAGGGGGGAGCTACTAGCTATTAGGGGTGATAGTGCCACTATAGAGGTAGATGGTCTGAAGATGAGAGTGCCTTTGGATCAAATCAAACGAACTTCAGCACTGCAAAAAATATCCAAGCCCAGCAAGAAGCGCGCTAGAGTATCTGTAGAGAAGAACTCTGCATCGGTATCTATCAAACTTTTGGGAATGTATGGAGATGAAGCCATAGATGCCGTAGATAAGTTCATCTCCGATGGATTGGTAAATGGACTCCACGAGATACAGATCATACATGGCACAGGTGGAGGTATATTATCTAAACTAGTAACAGAGTATCTCAAATCTCACCCAAAGATAGGCAAATTCTATAGGATGAATGGTAACTTAGGTGTCACCATAGTAGAGCTATGAAGATAAATATCATCATCATAGATAAAAAATCAAAAGATAAGCTCTATGCACCCCTCATAGAACATTACAAA
>WFMX01000160.1 GCA_015488875.1 Campylobacterota bacterium
GATAAATAATCCGTTAACGAAATATTAACAGAATTATTCTTAATCTATTATTATATCTCTGAAATTTTTCCAAATTACCCCATATTTCACTATTTTGAGTTTGAATATCATTAACTTTTGAATTAATAAATGGTTAACTATGGAGTATCCTAAAGCATATTTATGAGAGAATAGAGATCGTTGAAATTGGGTAACATATTAAGGAATTATGCATGCTGGTTTATATCAAGACTTATATAGCTTCTATACTCTTTGTCTATTTTATACTATTTGGTTGGATAAGCTCTTATGAGTTAGGGTGTGTCTGGACTCTATTTCTTGTGCTTGTACTACTTGTGATAAGCTATAGCTTTATAGAGTTGAAGATGCAGGAGAGATTGTGCTTTAGGGACTGCTTCCTCAAAGATAGCTCTATATTTGCTAGGATGTTGTCATCTAGGTGGTTTGTGACTATCATATATATCACCATATCTATAGTCATGACTATATCGGCTATGATCTCAACCATCTATATAGATGAGAAGATATGGTTCTATATATTTGCACTCCATATACCACTTGCAATTCTACTCTTTAGACTCTTTGATCATCTCCTCTATGGAACTGTCAAAGACTCATACAGAAGATTGGTCGCTAGGGAGTGGAGCATAAATATAAGCTCCATAGTGCTTGTATCGGTCTCGCTTTACATATATTATAATGGATATGAGCCTACATACCTACGAGATGGTCTCAGAGAGTCCATCATCACTGCCTCCAATGAGGTGTCATCAAATTGCATCTGGGTAGAGAGTGCATTGAAAGTAGAACGAGAGGTAGATGCACTCTTTTGGTGGGTTATCACAAATAGTAGTGACTATATAGAGAGTTCTATGTTGAAGTTTGGGGCATGGATACTCTTTTTGCTATTCAATAGTTTGGCGATATTGGGTATCAATAGATTTATAGTGCAAGTAGTATACATAGTAGATCATATCTTTAGAGGAGACGATAATGGACAATAAAACAAAAGAAGAGGAGAGAGTCAAATCAGAAAAAGTAAAAAACTCCAAACTAGAGATGATCTTTTGGTTGACTATAGTGATATTTGCGTTGATATATGTAGGATTGCAGTTTTTGGCAAGCTCGCATATACAAAAGAGTGAAGATAATAGTAGCAAACAGACTACCATAGTGCCACCTCAGTTTACCACTGTCATCAAGGAGTTTATAGTAGATGATGATAGTATCAAAAATTATCTGGAGGATAATAGCACGCTAAAGGATATAGAAAGTGGACTTAGCTTGAGTATAGATCATACCAATGCAAGTATAGATGAGAGGGTAGACCAGCTCTTCAATCCTGTATACGATAGGATAGATAATTTTTTGGACTTTCACTACTCTGTCATAGGTGAGTATACAGAGCTAGGTTTGGCAGCCACAGGCAAGATAGAGGAGAGTATCAGAGATAAACTATTTGGATCAGAGTTTGCCAAATCTTTGAGTGATACCACTCTACATATAGAGAGTCAATTTATCTCTGAATTGGATGCCCACAGAAAGGCGATAGAGGGGCATATAACAACAGATATAGACAAAAAGCTAAATGCAGATATGCTAGGTACGCTAAAAAGGGATATAAATAGTAGTATAGCTACACAGAAGAATAAGATAGCTGCACTAGTAGGTATAGGCGTGAGCTACAAGCTGATAGTAGCCACCCTAAGTACCAAAATAGCTACAAAGCTCGGCAGTAAACTAGCCATCAAAGGTGCAATAAAGGGCGGTAGCAAACTTGGAGCAGCAGGTATAGGTGCAGCCACAGGTGCTGTGTGTGGTCCAGCAGCGATCATATGCTCGCCACTCCTAGCTGCGGCAGCATGGTTTGGTACAGATGCCATACTTGTCACAGGGGATGAGTATCTACATAGAGATGAGTTCAAGCAGGAGATCATACGGAGTATAAACCAGCAAAAGAGAAGTCTCAAAGATGGATACAAAAAGATATATGGAGACGCACTGAGCGAAGAGTCATCCAAAATCATAGAGAAGTACAAAGAGGCAAAAGTAAAAAAGAAGATAAGAAAACGGATAAAAGAGTATGTCACTCCATAGTGTGCAACTCTCTTGTGTGGCATTTTATACTGCACAATCAGGGATTGTGGCTAAAAAGTAGCATTTTTTATCACAAATTTACTATCCTTTAATCTCAAAAGTGGTATAAGGTGGTACTAAATATTTAGATACAAAGGTGATCAGAGACAATGGACAGTATGAAAGAGGATATCAATAGTCGTATCACTATGTACGGATTGGTATCGAGATTGATGTTGATAGAGGTGGATAGTAAGTTTTTGGATATCATAGAGGGTGACAAAGCTATATTGGAACTGTTTCCGAACTATAAGAGTTGGGAAAAGAGAGAGAGCGTAGATAGGGCAACCCTCATAAATGAGCACTACAATGTAGATTTCGCAAATCTCTTTTTGATGCACCTAGTGCCATATGAGAGCTTCTACACTAGAGATGATCAGATGATAGAGAGTGGTGGAGACAATCCTGTAGTGGAGCTATACAATGCACTAGATTTTAGAGTCGATTTGAGTGGGGCTAGGGTAGTCAGTGCTGATCATATAGGTATAGAACTTGAATTTATGTATATGCTATGTGTCGCTCAGAGCAAAGCATTAGAGGCGAATGATTTAGAGGGGCTATGTGAGCTACTCAAAGTACAACAAGGCTTTTTGAAAGATCATCTATTGGAGTGGTCTCCGATGTTTTTGATCAACATGAAACGAGAGTCAAGAACACCACTCTACCATGATGGTGCAGAGATGACACTAGAGTTTATGTTGAGTGATTTTGAGTATATCGCAGAGCAGTTGGCATCTTTGGATTGTGGTGAGTAATGAGTCTCGGTTTTGATCTAGCCTCTTGCACAAGGGCAGTGAGTAAGTTTTCTGAGTGTAGCAAGTGCGTAGATGTCTGTCCTGTCGAGACCATCAAGATAGTAGACAACGCACCTAGCTTCACACCCTCTGCTTGTGTGGATTGTGGTGGCTGTGTAGGTGTATGTCCTACCGAGTCCTTCTCTTTAGCCGAGTTCTCTACTGTGGAGTTCTTCTTCTCTATACTAGAGGATAAAGACAAGCTCATATCTTGCAAAAAAAACTTACCATGCATCTCTGTACTGAGTGTAGA
>WFMX01000161.1 GCA_015488875.1 Campylobacterota bacterium
ATAATAATCTATTACCAATAAAGGAGTGTAGAACGCATGAGAAGAGTTGTTATTTTTTTACTACTCATATCTGTTGTGAGTATAAATAGTTTCGCGGCAGAGCAGGAGAGAGGCAGTGTGGTTACTGACAAGATAAATCACATATATTGGCAAGATAATTTATCATCAAAGTTGAGTTCTGAGGATTGGGATGATGCGATTATCTATTGTGACAAGCTTGCACTAGATGGCATGACAAATTGGAGACTCCCTACATTTTGGGAGCTTCTATCTATCACGGATTATAACAAAGTAGATCCTGCCGTCAAGTCATACTTTGATGAAGTTGCTATGGGTACATACTGGACATCTACCGACTTCTCTGCATCAAAAGCTAGGGCTTGGACTATAGATTTCCGTACAGGCAAGACATACTACAACTACAAGACCACCAACCATGCGGTTCGCTGTGTCAAAGATATGAGAGACACGAAGGAGAGCAGATGAGATATATACTATGGAGTCTAATGATCAGCACGACGCTACTGATCTCTGCCACATCAAAAGTAGATGACAAGACATCGCTAGTATGGCAAGACAATAGTGCAGTAATGGACAATGAAATGACTTACGATGAAGCACTATCGTATTGTAGGGATTTGAAGCTAGATGGCTTCGATGATTGGAGAGTGCCTACTGTCAAGGAGTTCTATACTATCGTAGATCTTGGAGTGAATAGACCAGCACTAAAGAGAGGCTTTGAGGCACGCATTGATGATAAATTTTGGACTTCTACACTATCTGCCAAAAATCCCAAAAAAGAGGCTTGGAGAATATCTATGAGTTTTGGTGAAGCGGAGTTCTACAATAAGCAGAGAACTTACCATGTAAGATGTGTCAGATAGACATATGAGAGCCACCCACTGTAGTATAGATGGTATACTCAAAGAGACACTACACTATAGAGACAGACTCATCAAAGGAAATCTCGTAGCTATATTGGCTACGCTGTTGACTGTCACTATACCGCTATTTATCCCCATACTTGTAGATGAACTTCTACTTCATCATGGCAACAAGATGACTGGATGGGTGAGAGATCATATATTTGAAATGACTCTCGGTGGCTATGTACTCTTTTTCCTTATATTGACACTGCTGATGAGGAGTGCGGGATTTCTACTCAATGTCATACAGGTCAAGACATTTTTAGGCATATCCAAAGATATATCATACAGACTACGCAAGAGAGCCATAGAGCATCTCAAAAGTGTATCACTCAAAGAGTATGAGATGGTATCACCAGGAGCCATCACATCTAAGCTAGTGACAGATATCAACACCATAGATAGCTTCATAGGCACTACGGTGAGTAAATTTATCATATCTATATTGACTCTACTCTTTACCGCTGTTGTACTGCTGATGATACATTGGCAGTTGGCTATATTTATACTCATCACCAACCCTATAGTAGTATTTTTTACAGCCAAATTGGCTAGAAATGTAGGAAAGCTAAAGAGGGCAGAAAATAGTGCGATAGAGGTCTTCCAATCCTCCCTCGGTGAGACGCTAGAGCTGTTCCATCAGATAAAAGCTGCAAACAAAGAGAGTTTTTTCTTCTCTAGGATAGAGGATAAGGCTTCATCGCTCCGAGATACCTCTATAGAGTTCGGATACAAGAGCGATAGAGCTATTAGATTTTCATTCCTCATATTTTTGGGTGGATATGAGATATTTCGTGCAGTCAGCATACTCGCTGTAGCATATAGTGACCTGAGTGTCGGTCTGATGTTGGCTATCTTTGGATATCTGTGGATCATGATGACACCTACGCAAGATATCATCAACTTCCAATACGCCTTAGCCAATGCAAAAGCCGCTTGCAAAAGAGTCAATGATATATTTACCATGGAGATAGAGCCAGAGGTGACAAATCCGAAAGATCCATTTGTAGATAGTAGTGCCGTATCTATAGAGGTGAGAGATCTACACTTCTCCTACTTCCCTGAAAAGCCTATATTGAAGTCACTATCTCTCGCTATACCTATGGGGTCAAAAGTAGCATTGGTGGGGGCTAGTGGTAGTGGCAAAACTACACTAGCTCATCTACTAGTCGGATTTTACCCAGTGAGTGACGGTACTATACTCTACAATGGCATATCAGAAAAAGAGATCAGCCTATCTACCATCAGATCAAATATACATCTCATACTGCAACATCCGAAACTATTCAACGATACTATGCTCTTCAACTTGACGCTAGGCAGAAGTCATAGTGCTGATGAGATCAAAAGAGCCATAGAGATAGCACAGCTAGACGAGGTGGTAGAGTATCTATCTGATGGATTAGATACCCTAGTGGGTAAAGACGGCATCAAACTCAGCGGAGGTCAGAGACAGCGAGTGGCTATAGCCAGAATGGTACTGAGTGATCCCAAAGTAGTGATATTGGATGAGTCCACCTCGGCACTAGATATACACACAGAGACGAAGCTTTTTGACGCACTATCTAAGTTTTTGGCAGATAAGACAGTCATCACTATAGCACACAGGATCAGCACCATCAAAAGTGCAGACCTGATATTTGTACTTGAAAATGGCGAGATGGTAGATAGTGGCACACCACAGGAGCTGATGAAGATAGATAGTAGCTACTTTAGCAGTATGGTTTGAAATCTTACTATCCATCATTATACAGATTTTGATGACCAAACTCAAAAATTAAGTAGAAAAGGTTCATATGAAGCTAGTATTGGCTATATCAGGTGCCAGTGGTGTTGGATTGGCGGAGAGATTTGTGGAGTATCTTCCTATGGAAGAGAATGAGATTGAGCTTCATATCGTAGCTTCAAAAAACGCACATATAGTAGCTCACTATGAGATGAGAGATCACGAGATTATGACCCATCACAATGACAATATAGCTGCATCCATAGCATCTGGCTCTTTTCAGGTAGATGCTACAGCTATCATACCGTGCAGTATGAATACATTGGCAAAGGTGGCACATGGTATAGCGGACAATCTCATCACGAGAGTAGCATCTGTAGCACTCAAAGAGCAAAAAAAGCTCCTACTAGCACCTAGAGCGGATCTTCCCACCTTAAAGTTATTTTAATCTCCTCTAAGCCCTTATATACGGGTCTTCAGGGCATAAATTGTAACTTGATCTTTCGTGACTACATCAACTTTCCTTAAGGAAGCATCGTCTATAATTAATTATTATAAGCCCGTAAAATAGGCATTTGAGGGGATTGTAGGCACCAATTTTTTCAAGGAATCCCTAAAATAGGGG
>WFMX01000162.1 GCA_015488875.1 Campylobacterota bacterium
CCCTACTCTCTTCTACAATAGTCATATACTACACTCCTTGATAAATATTTGAAATTATACAATGTGATTATGAATATACTATGGTAAGTTGCTTGCTAGTTTTTAGTTTATGTTACGCTCAAGTTTTGATCATTTTTCGGCAGGTTACTCCTTACCTAGATCTCATTGCCTTGTACTCTTCTATAGATTTGAGTAGTTTGATTCGTTCGTTGTCGTATAGCTCTATATGTTGGTGTATGATGTAGATGTTGTTGTAGATGTACTGCTTGTATATGGTATCCACGACACTGAACATATCGTACGCACCTATGGCATTGGTCAAGCTCCTTAGGTCTAGACAGAGTCTCTTGAACTGCTGATGCCTATCTTCATCCAAAATTCTATGGATCACTCTCGTAGAATCACCATAAGCCAATACAAACTCACTCAAAATTTCGCTATATAGCTCTTCACTATTGTTGGCATTTCTAATACCTCTCTTGTAATCTAGTCCGACTATATTGTGCAGTATTTTTTGTGGATATACCTGCTTTGATGTATCGTCCATCATCTCTATCGTTTCACCACTCAAGAAAAAGTTGAGTGTAGCATAGAGTGCAGGGATAGATAGAGGCTTCTCTATATAAGCATTGGCTCCATAGCGAAATATCTTGTTTATCTCACTCTCTAGCGTGACAGATGTGGTAGCGACTAGAGGTAGCGTCGCAAATTTCTCATTTTCTCTGATGTGTCGCATCGCCTCATAGCCATCCATGATAGGCATACTGATATCCATAAATACCAAATCATACTGGATACCGCCTCTATAGAGTCTCTCTAGTGCCTCTACGCCATTCTTCGCAAGGGTGATCTCCATCTCTCCCTTGATGAGTATGTGTTTTAGTATCCTCTGATCTATGGAGCTATCATCTGCTATCAAGATACGAGCGTGTCTAAATTTTTCCAAATTTTTGACTGTGATATGCGATAGACTTTCTCTCTCTTCGATGGATAGGATCTTCATATTGTCGACACTATTCTTTGCTTTTGCATTCATGGATATCTCACCATCCTCATCAAAGAGAAGTATGATCAGATCATATAGTCTCTCTTGGCTGAGTGGTTTTTTGAGCCACTCATCTATATAGTCATAATCCTTTTTACTCTTGTCATCTTTTTGAAAGACACTAGATAGATTGACTACCTTGAGAGAATTTTTTTTCCTATACTTCTCAATAGTGTAGATATCTACAGCAGAGAGGTTGACTATGTCGCCCATGACTAGATCATAGCTTATCATGTTTGCCTCTTCGGAGAGAGACTTATCACAAGTGAAGATATCTACTTTGTATTTGAAATAGTTCAACATCTTTTCGATAGCTTTTGCCGCATCTCTATTTTTTTCACATAGAAGAACTCTCTTTTTTATATAGGAGAGGTCAGGGAGTCTATATTTTCTCATCTCATCTGGGAATGGGTTGACCACTGGTATCTTGCACTCTATGATCAATCCACAAGGAGTGTCATGTTTGGCTTCTAATGTACCTCCGAGTAGTGTAGTGAGTTCGGATGCTATATAGAGACCTAATCTCTCTGGAGTGCCATCATCTCTATAGGTTGGGGTGAAGATATTTGCTATATTGCATTGACTCTCTTGGCATATGACGGTACTAGTGTCAGCGACTTTGATGAAAAGCATATCATTTTCGAGGATAGTCATGGAGAGTTTTAGCTGTCCATTTGGTGTTTGGACTATAGAATTTTGCAATAGCTCCGTAATGATCTCTGTCATATGCAACAGATCGCTTGTCACTATCTTGGGCATATTGCGATCTATATCAAATATCAACTCTGTCTGTACCCCAGTGAAATTGCTACTCAAAGCACCCAATATATTACTAAGCATTGTATTGATATTGAAATTCTCTTCTACTATCTCTATCTTTTTTGATTTGAGCTTCAAAAAGTATATCATCATCCTAGTCTCGTCAAAAAGTCTATTTTTTACACTGTCAAAATTTTCTCTCTGATTGTTCTCTTTTTTATCTTCTGAGATTTCATGTGTGATAGAGTGTATCTTCTCCCCTGTTTGTGTCAAGAAGATTTCTACCTTTTGGTGTTTTTTGATCTCACTATGATGATGATTTTTGAGTTTATCAATTATCTTACGAAAGATTAAAATGGCAACTATTATACCAGATATCAAAAGAAAAATTACCACAAGGTAGAGAATATCTATATTTGTTATCCCCTCATCTTGCTTCGTCAGCTTACTAGTAGCATCTGATGCCATTGGCTGTTTTGTGGCGGGTGTTGAGCTGTTTTGTATGATGGCATTCGGAAAAAACTCTTTGAGTGTCAGATACATAGTGCTGAGATCTTCGGCAGTCTGTAGGTTCTCCACGCTTACTACATATCTATTCTCTTGCTTGTCTATCTTGAGGTTAAATTTTTCACTTTTGTGGAGCTTGTTCAAAAGTTCACTCTTTTGTAGCATCGTATCAAAATCACCTTTGACTTCTGCGAGACCATTGGTGCTATTTTGTTCTGTCAATATTATAGATTGGGCAGATAAGCTTATCGCAAAAAGAGAGATATATATAAAAACGAGTATATGAGGCACTATAGCTCCTGATGATTAATTGTTTGCATAATAACATTATATCAAAATATTAAGTATTTTACATAATACTCTGAGCAAATTTGTGAAAGTATAAGTTTTAAAAGTGAAATAGGCTACTGTGTAGCGAC
>WFMX01000163.1 GCA_015488875.1 Campylobacterota bacterium
CTATGTAGATACTCACCAAACTTCTCTTCAAATATATCCAATACACCCTCTAAAGCATCAGCACTCTCTTCACATAGTGCATGAAAGTGAAATCCATCACAACTATCCAATATAGACTCATCAAAGTTATCTATAGTAGTACCCAATCTAGAATATATGCCACAAGGGTTATATATCTCTACAGGAGAGTGCGAAAATTCTGGATTGATACGAAGCCCCAAGGAGAGTCTGGGGTTTACAGCTTTGACTCTGTCGGCATATTTATGAAACTGCTTTGTAGAGTTAAATACTATATGGTGAGAGATACTAGCTATTTCATCTATCTCACTATCTTTGAATGCAGGGGAGTATGTATGCACCTCTCTACCGAACTCTTCTGATGCCAATCGAGCCTCCAACAGACCACTAGCACAACATCCATGTAGTCTATCACGGATAGTATCAAATGATCTCCATAGTGCATAACCTTTGAGAGCTAGAAGTACCTTGGCACCACTCCTAGACTGCAAATCATCCAATATATCTAAATTTCTCTCTAGTAGAGACTCCTCTAGTAGCCATACAGGTGAGGACAATTTCTCTAAAAGATCTCTATCTATCATACCACTCTGTCATCAAAAGAAGTAGTGTAGTGCTACTTCGAGTCCATTGATATTGTCTTTGAGACAGCTCTCAGCACCACATATATCTTTGACTTTTAGATATCTATAGCCTATACTGAGATCAACTTGATCGCTGATGTAGTACATAAATCCTACATTGCCACCATACGCATAGCCATAGTCCTCCCAATTGACGGTGATATTGTTATCAATTCTGTCACCTTTGAACATCACCCATCCACCTGAGAGACCTAAATATACACGACCTTTACCACCCATCAATCCTGCCATGACGGTCCTGTCTACCTCTATCAACAGAGATTGATATATATCAAAATTGCTCTCATAAGTGAACATCGTCCTCCATAGGCTATTTTGCATACCCAATCTAAGGTCTATGACTGCATTTTTTTCAAACGAATTGGAGTAGCCGACACCAACACCTGCAAAAGCATACTGCTCCGAACGAGTGATCTCCACATCACTTGAATACATCTGTGTCACTGGTGGATCATATGCCATGACCTCCGTAGTTGACATAGTCAATAGTGTAGCTACTGCTAATAGATATCTCTTCATCTCTCTTACTCTCCTATTTTAATATTTATAATAACTTTTCCCATTGAGTCCCCTCTGGACTATCCATAATTGATATACCCATCGTGGTTAGCTGATCTCTTATCCTGTCAGAGGTTGCAAAATCTTTGACTTTTTTTGCCTCTGCACGAACCAACAAAAGTGCTTCAATCTCATCTTTGAGTTCCTGCTCTATGCCAATTTGAAAATACTCAAAGGGATCTCTATATCCTACGCCTAGTATTTGATCTACAAGCTCTATATTGGCTAGAGTCTCCCTCTTTAGAACTTTGTCTTTGGGATTATTATCTAACTTCTCATTAGTCTCCATAATCATATCATCAACAACTGATAGTGCTACCGATATATTGAGATCATCACTCATTGCACTCAAAAGAGCAGATTTAAACCTGCTTGATGGATTTGTAGGCTTAGTGGGAGAAACTCTCTTTTTCAATCTATACAGCTTGTCTAATCTTCGCTTGGATACCAAAAGATCCTCTTCGTTGAAGTTAAAATCATTACGATAGTGTATAGAGTTGAGATAGTATCGAAGTATCTCGCCATCATATACCTCTAGTGCATCTTTGAGAAAAAAGCTATTGCCTAGTGATTTGCTCATCTTTTCACCATCTATCTGCACGAAACCGTTGTGCATCCAATACTTCGCCACCTCTCTACCTGTGGCACACCTACTCTGTGCTGCCTCATTTTCATGGTGAGGAAAGAGCAGATCAGCACCACCACCATGTATGTCTATAGAGTACTCGTCATTGCCCTCAAAGTGCTTCTCTATCATAGCAGAACACTCTATATGCCAGCCAGGACGACCGCTACTAAATGCTGCATCGAAACAGATATCATCACTATCGTTACAAGCTTTCCATAGAGCGAAATCTTTGGAACTTCTCTTCTGGCTAGTATGCTCTATACGACTCACAGTATCGTCACTCACCATATGGGATATATCTCCATACTTTGCATCTCTGCTTGTATCGAAATAGACATCACCACTATCTATTCTATAGGCAAATCCCAACTTTATCAATCTAGCTATCATACTCTCTATAGCATCCATGGATTCTGTAGCCTTAGGCTCTATATCACTTCTAAGTACATTGATGGCATCCATATCTGATAGATATCTATCTATATAGTAGGTGGTTAACTCTTCGATACTTCGACCGCTCTCTCGTACCTTTTTGATGATCTTGTCATCTATATCTGTGAAATTCTTCGCCATCGTCACGCTATACCCCAAAGCTTTGAGTGTGCGAGCTAGCAAATCAAAACTAAGTGAACTTCTAGCATGCCCCAAGTGTGCATCGTCATAGACCGTAGGACCGCATACATAGATGGACACTTCATCATCTATCAGAGGCTCAAATGGTAGCTTCTCTTTTTTCACACTATCATATATATGCATATGCTATTGCTTAGTCTCTATGATTTTCCAAGCTCCAGATGGGACGCTGTCATACTCTACAAATCGCCAATCAACACTACTGTTATCATCTATACCTAGATAGTTACGCACTGCTGGCGATACAAATATGCCTGCACTAGCACTATCTGCTGGCTTTTGAGATCCAAAGACATAGTCACTGTCATCACTTCGTGGCTTCACATCTTCCCACTGTGCATAGGCATCTCTGCCACCTACTGTTATTTTGACCCATCTGTTTTTGCATATAGAAGTATCTATAGAATCATTCGAGGTAGCCCAAGGTATGATAGATGACGACTCCTCTTTCCTTAGTCCACCATCATCCAAATCATTATATGGAAGAGCTACATAGTATGGATTTTCATTTGGGGCATCCACATCACCATAGTTGGCGACCCAGTCTACATCCCAAGCACTAGTAGTGATATTGTTTTCACCTACATAAAAGAGAGATGATTTTATGTTGCTGTGTATTGTGTATGATACCACACTGCGACTATTGTTATTATCTACTGTATTATTATTATCTGTCGTGTTATTGTCCACTGTCTTGTTAATATCTTTACCATTATTTATACAGAGAGTATTGACATCTTCACATGC
>WFMX01000164.1 GCA_015488875.1 Campylobacterota bacterium
ATAGATTGCTACAGATTAACGAGGGTATGATTATTCGTTTCATAATAATATCCTTTTTATTATATACTGTATTATATTACTTTTTTGACAAAAGTGCAAGCCTCTTGTTGAGCTGTCATTGGATATCTTAGGAACTTAACAATAATAATCCACTAGTACCTGAAAATAGTGATATGATATTCATAATCACGATTATGAATAAATGGTGTTTTTCGACACCTTATCTACTTGATAAGATCTCTCTCTTTATAGCTGCGAATGATATCTTTTTTCCTCTATATATAGAGTTCTCTAGTCGCTCTATACTTTTAGTATACTTGGTAGCATCGGTGGACATGAGTAGTGTCAATAGCTCTTTTGAGCTTTGTGTCGACTCTACCTCATCGGCAAATCTATCTACTTTTGGGGTGTATCTACTCTTTGGTATCCATTTTAAGCTTTTGGCAGATATGAAGCCAGCTATAAATGCTACTATATAGCCTAGTAGCGTCCTGAGCCAGCTCCAATCATAGTGTAGGTTTCTCGGTCTATCTTTCTTGTCTAGCAGACTCTCTCTATCCACCTTTTTTACCATAAAGTTTGCCTTCGGAGTTGTGAGGTAGTAGGATCTTTTACTCTTTGGATCAAACGCTTTGATCTGCATAGATTTTAGCTCGAAGCTCTCCTTGGCACTGAGTGCTAGTGGGTAGGTGACGGTGGAATAGGTGCCATCTTTGGTTCTGATGTTTTTGACTTGAGTCTCACCTGCAAAGAGTGAATAGCTCTCACTCTTGGGTAGCATCTCTTTAAGTATTGGTGGATACCCATGACCTTTGATGGTGATGGTGACTGGTAGTGGCTCGTAGGATTTTGCATCTTTGGTTTTGATATTGTATGTGAGATTGAAGTCTCCTACTAGAGCTGTATCTTTTGGTAGTGCTTTTGCAGATATTTTGAG
Organism: Campylobacterota bacterium; assembly: GCA_015488875.1. GTDB lineage: Bacteria > Campylobacterota > Campylobacteria > Campylobacterales > Sulfurovaceae > SZUA-451. The sequence continues at coordinate 938 of WFMX01000164.1, forward strand.
TGGTGGCAGAGCTATGGGTATATCTCTCTTGTTGAGTCCTCTGGTATTGTCTCTATCTCCTGAGAAACTATATGCTATTTTTTCATCAGTAGTAACCATCTGAAGTAGGTCAAACTCTAGCTTTATATCACCTGACACTAGAGGATATATGAGATATATATACTCTATCTTGGCGGAGTGATGGGCATCCTCCTCCTGCATATCCAATCTATATGCCTTATAGGCTCTGCTGGGTTTGATATCAAATTTAAATAGCATCACCTTACTATGATCTGTCTGCTCTATCTTTAGCTTCATGACGATAGGCTCTTTGACATATGGATCTTTTTTGTCTAGGGTAAATTTGTGGCTGAAACCATCTGCATATAGGGTCACTACTGCTGAGATGAGTAGCCAAAAGACCCCTACTCTACCAAGGCTCTTTTTCATATATATATCCTTTGTTTATGAGTTCGTAGACTTTGGAGCTTTGTGGTTGTTTACTGCCCCTACTCTCTTGTAGTAGCTTACCATCTCTCTCTTTGGATTTGGCACTATCTTGAGTACCTCCACCACTGCCTGAATTTTTATTTTCATCACTATCTTTACTCTCGTCCTCATCGCTATCATCTTTGGCTGATGAGCCACCACCCTCAGATGATGGCTTAGACACAGATATCTTCGAGAGATTTCGGCTCTTTTTGAGTGCTACTGTGTGTAGATTGTGCATTGCGTCACTATCGTACCCTAGCTGTAGCACCTTGACATAGTATCTACTTGCCTTGTCATACTGCTCTAGCTTGGTGTATGTATTGGCTATGTCATAGTATAGTAACTGTTTGATCTTTGGAGATTTTGATCTGATGGCTCTGTATACCTTTAGTGCCTTGTGATAGTAGCCATCTTTGTAGTAGCTAGAGGCGAGAGCTATCTGACTCTCTAGTGATCTGCTCTCTATCTTTTTGATATATCTATGTGTAGAGTTGTAGTCACCGCTATGGTAGCTCTGATAGGCTTGATGCAGATAGTAGCTATCGAAGATAGACGCAGAGGCACTACCACCCCACATACCTATAAATATAATGAGATATTTTACCCCTCTAGTGTGAATCAAAAAGAAGAGCAATATCGCAAAAAAGAGCGGTATCTGATACAGCTCTACATAACTCTTTTGAGTCTTTGTGATGGTGGACTGCTCCATCTCCCCGCTATCCATGACATCCTCTATAGAGTTGGCTGTCTCCGTAGGGGTGGAGCTAGCTATGAGATAGTCACCTCCATATCTATCTGCCAATCTCTCTAGCATGGGATTGACACGACTCACCACTAGGTCGCCATCTTTGTCACGAAGTTTTTTGCCACTAGCAGTAGTGATAGTACTTCCACTCTCTGTCCCTAGTGGCAATATAGTGAGTGATATAGATCCATCTTCTATGATCTCGCCTAATTTATCCAAATTTTCCTCTTCACCACCATCTGTGATGAGTATGAGATTTTTATCTCTCATCGGTAGTGTCGCTACCATCCTAAATAGTCTCTCTAAGGATGTGCCTCTCGTCATGATGTTTTCTCTATCTAGCGACTTCAGTGCTATAGATATGAGCTGGTGGTCGGTAGTGGGTGGAGATAGTAGCAGTGGGTTTGTAGTAAATGCTATGAGTGTGATATTGTCGCTCACATTTGATCTCAGGAACGAATTGATAGTCTCCACAGCAAAGCTATACCTATCTGGAACTATATCATCTGCCCTCATAGAGTACGAGATATCTACCGCTATGATGATATCTTTCGCCTCTATCTCTGTCTCTTTAGGTTCTTGATCCCACACTGGTCTAGAGAGAGATAGAACCAAAAGTGCCAATATCATCAAATGGGTAGTGTCTTTCAAATCTCTAGGTCTATAGTAATATAATATGGCTATAGGCACCAATAGCCAAAGTAACCATGGATACAATATAGGGTAGATCATCTCTCCTCCCTTCTCTGCCATATGACCCAAAACAGTAGCAGACCAAAGGCAATACTCAATGGATAATAGAAGAGCATATATCTATCTAAAAAATTTTCACTCCGTATAGGGCTAGGCTCAAGTGACTCTATCTCTCTATAGACTTTCTGAAGCTCTTCGGCAGATGAGGCGGAGTAAGATATGCCACCACTCTCCTTGGCTATGGTCTCTAGTAGAGCTACATCATAGTTGCTCTTTTTGCCTATGCCTATGGTGTATATCTTGATGCCTCTCTCTTTTGCCATCTTGACAGCATTTTTGGGGGAGGATTTGCCTGCATTGTGATATCCGTCTGTCAATAGCACTATGACTCTCTGCTCCGCCTCACCATACGATAGCGTCACGATGGATTGCACTATGGCATCACCTATAGCGGTACTCTCACCTGCTATACCTACGGTGGTCATATCTAGTAGGTACGATAGTGCTGAGAGGTCATAGGTGAGTGGTGAAGCACTATATGCAAATGTGCCGAAGACTACCAAGCCTATATTGTCGTCTCCTCTATGTTTGACGAACTCTTTGGAGAGTTCTATGGTGATATCGTACTTATTTTTAAATCTATCTTTGCTGTCAAACCCACTCTCAGCCATAGAGCCACTCGCATCTATAGCCAACACTAGATCTCTACCTCGTTTGTGATTGTTTGATGAAGAGTCGTAGATATATGGTGAAGCTAGTGCCACTACCATAAGTCCATATATGAGCATCTTTAGCCAAGGGTCTAACACAAAGAGTGGACTCTCTCTACCTACCCAGTCAAGCTTGGGAAAATAGAATCGTTTGAGATACTCTCTACACCACAAAAAGCACGGTAGTAGCAGAAGTAATAACAAAAAATATGGAGAAGCAAAGGCAAAATTCATATATACTCCACTATTTGAATAGACAGGAATGGTAGGGGTCTGGTGATTTGTGATGCGTGAAGCGAAGCGAATGCATCATGAATAACCTGAACCCCTACCGATCTACGGTTAGGTCTCTTGCCATTATACCACAATTTGGATTTATCTATTTTGACTATCTGCTACATAATTCGGATTTAAAAGATATTAGGATAAAATAGAGAAAAATATATCATATTCCAAGGCAGTTACCAATGATCGTACCTATAGAGCTACTCAATACCAAAACAGTATCATACGATATCACCATAGATGCACTACCAAAACTCAGCTTCGACACCAAGGTGGTCATAGTCACCAACCCCACAGTGTCAGGATACCATCTCGACAAACTACTCGACATGGTAGATGCCAAAGAGCTAAGTGTAGTAACCATACCTGACGGAGAAGAGCATAAGACACTAGAGACAGTAGAGCGTATACTAAATCAGCTATTTGAACGAAAATTGGATAGAAAATCCCTCCTCATAGCATTTGGTGGTGGGGTGATAGGAGATATGACAGGATTTACTGCGTCGCTCTATCAGCGAGGTATCGACTTCATACAGATACCTACTACACTTCTCAGTCAAGTAGATGCTAGTGTAGGTGGCAAGACAGGTGTCAACAACAAATATGGCAAGAACCTCATAGGGGCATTTTATCAACCAAAGGCGGTGTATATAGATCCCCTATTTTTGACCACACTACCAAAGCGAGAGTTCTCAGCAGGTGTAGCCGAGATAGTCAAAATGGCAGTGATGTTTGATAGCGACTACTTCGATATGCTTGAGAGTTCTGATTTGGACGATGAGGATATACTCAAAGATGTGATCAAAAAGAGTGTAGAGATCAAAGCAAGTGTAGTCAACCAAGACGAAAGAGAGGCAGGCATAAGAGCCGTACTCAACTATGGGCATACATTTGCCCATGTCATAGAGAATGAGACTAACTATACAAAATATCTACATGGCGAGGCGGTCGCCATAGGCATAGTGATGGCAAATAGATTGGCAGTGGAGCTAGATATGATATCACTACTAGAGGCTGACAAGGTGACTAGCTTGCTGCAGAAATTTGATCTCCCCACAGAGTATGACATATCAAGTGTAGATGAGTTCTATGAACACTTCTTTTTGGATAAAAAAAGTGCAAACAATAGCATAAAGTTTATACTACCTATAGGCATAGGGAACTACTGCATCAAAAGCGATATAGATGAGTCCATAGTCAAGAGAGTACTCTCTAGTTTTGGAGTGAGCGGATGAGCCTGCGATATCTACTACTCATACCTATCATTCTCCTTTCGCTCTCATCAGTAGAGCTGTCAGCCGAAGAGAGTGGTGCTATGAAGCATCTCGAAGATATCAAAGAGATCATTACGGCAGGATTGTCATCCAACAAAGATGAAGCCCCATCCAAGCCAAATCAAAAAAGCAACAAAACAAAAAAAAAGAGTAACAAATGGTTAGAGAATAAAAATACTGTAGATCTACTATTAAAGAGAAAGAGAGAGTTAGACGAATCTCTAAAAATGAATAATATCTGGTCGAAAATATATAGTAACTACCATACATATCTATAT
>WFMX01000165.1 GCA_015488875.1 Campylobacterota bacterium
GGTATGGTCCGTGTATATACCCTCTTTTACCACCTTGTTATACTGTTCAGTGAAGATTTTCATATCATCATCTTTTAGCTTCTTGATAGCACCTAGTATCTTCTTGACAGAGTTTTGCTTGATGTTTGCCAATATTTTGTTCTCTTGAAGTATCTCTCTACTGACATTGAGAGGTAGATCTTCGCTATCTATGACACCTTTGACAAATCTGAGATATGAAGGCAGTAGCTCTTTGTCGTCATCAGTGATGAATACCCTCTTGACATAGAGCTTGACACCTGGCTGATAGTCTGCTCTATACATATCCATAGGTGCTGTTTTTGGGATATAGAAGAGTGTAGTGAACTCTTGTGATCCCTCTACCTTGTTATGAATATATTTGAGTGGTTCATCGTCACCATGTGCTAGACTTTTATAAAACTCTACATACTCCTCTTTCTTGATCTCTGACTTTGGTAGTGTCCAGAGTGCAGTAGCGGCATTGATCTGCTCTGACTTCTTGACTTTTGTAGTGACTGCATCATCACCCTCGCCTGTCGTCTCATCTTCGCTATAGTTGAGCATGATAGGGTATGCTATGTGGTTGGAGTATTTTTTGACTACCTCTTGTGTACGCCATTTGGACAAGAACTCTTTCTCCTCATCTTTGAGCTTGATGTAGATTACTGTACCATGTGACTCTTTTGTCACCTCTTTGATCTCATACTCGCCTGAACCATCAGTAGAGAACATGTATGCCTGGTCTTCACCTGCTTTTTTAGTGATGACATCTACTCTATCTGCTACCATAAATACCGAGTAGAAGCCTACACCAAATTGACCTATGAGATTGCTATCTTTTTTTGCATCTCCTGTGAGGCTATCTACAAATGACTTAGTACCCGATTTTGCTATAGTGCCTAGGTGATCCATGAGATCATCTTCACTCATGCCTACGCCATTGTCACCTATAGTGAGTGAGCCATCCTCTTCATCGAGACCGATAGATATCTTGCCAGCCCAATCCTCACCCTTGAACTTATCGTCCGTAAGTCTCATATAGTTGAACTTGTCTATAGCATCACTAGAGTTTGATACCAACTCTCTGATAAATATCTCTTTGTTCGAATATAGTGAGTGTGTCATTAGCTTGAGTAGTTGACCTATCTCTGTCTGAAATTGATGTTTTGCCATGTTGTCTCCTTAGTGTATGTAGTAATTTTTTGGGATTATAGTATTTTTTTGAATAAATTTCAAGGGTTTTGACTCTTTTTTGTAAATAATCTTTAGTCTTAGTGACTAAAGATTATAAATTTACGACTTAAATTGTGCTATGCAGTTGGTACACTCCTTGATCTTATTGTTCTCTATCACCTCTTCTAGCACATCATAATCAAGTATCTTGATATGTTGACCTGCCTTTATCTCTATGATTTTCTCTTGCTTAAATTTTTTAAATATTCGTGATAGTGTCTCAGGTGTCAAGTTTAGGATGGCAGCTATCTCGTTGTATTTGAGTTTTGTAAATATCTCTACATTCTCTATGAGCATCTTGGCCACTTTCGCTTCTGATGAAAATATGGTCTCCTTGTGGATAAGCGTCGAGAGTACCATCACCTTAGATGTCAGTGACTTGATCAGCTCTAGCGAAAAGACTCTATCGGATAGATTGCTGAGTATATGATCGAAATGTATCATAGCTATCCTTCCATCTGTCACAAACTCACAGCTAGCAGGAAATGGCTGATCCTCAAAGCAGGCATATTCACCCACCATAGCAGGAGCATCAAATCTATTGATCTGTATCTGTGTACCTTTGGGGGTCGTCTTGTAGAGCTTCACTGTACCTTCCAAGATGATATAGAGATAGTCACTAGCATCACCCTCATAAAAGACTACACTATTTTTAGTATATCTCCTTATGATGGCTCTCTGTTTTAATTCTGCCAAATACTTTTCAGAAACTTTTGAAAAGAGTTGGATATCTGTCAAGTCATACATGCTTGCCTCAACTCTCCTCGAACCAATTGAGCTGCTCTCTGAGCTTGACAACTTCACCGACTATGATGAGTGCTGGCGTAGGTAGACCTTTTGCTAAGCTACCTATACTCTCTAGCGTACCTACTACAGTCTTCTCATCTTTGGTAGTACCTCTACTGATGACAGCCACAGGATAATCTGCTGATTTTCCTATCTCTATAAGTTTTTTCGTGATGGTCTTGAGTCGATGAAGTCCCATCAAAAAGATGATGGTATCATCTGTCTTATAGTTTTCCCATGGTATCTGAGAGTGATTTTTATCTTTGGACTCATGTCCTGTGACTACACGAAATGATACTGTGACACCTCTATGTGTCACTGGTATACCTGCATACTCTGGTACTGCTATAGCGGAGGTGATCCCAGGTATAAACTCAAATTTAATGCCTCTGTCTTTTAGGTATATACCCTCTTCTCCGCCTCTACCAAACACAAATGGATCTCCACCTTTGAGTCTCACTACGGAGTCATACTTGAGAGCATTTTGGTAAATCACCTCATTTATCTCCTCTTGCGGTAGTGTATGGTGACTATCCTTTTTGCCTACATATACAAATTCGCATCCACTCTTTGCTTCTTTGAGTATATCTGGATTGGCGAGACGATCATAGATGATCACATCTGCCTCTCGTACCAATCTCAATGCTTTCACAGTCAATAACTCTATATCTCCTGGTCCCGCACCTGTTAGATAGACTTTTCCCATTATTTTTTATCTTTCATCTCGTATATAAATATTCCCGATGGGCGTTTGACTTGAAATATCTCTCTCTCTAAAAACCACTCTTTTGTATTGATGACATTTACTTGATTTGCATCATTGACTGATACATATAGGGAGTCATCCATGTTTGACCATCTCAGGTGAAGTATTTTGCCTTTAAATGTAAAACTCTTCATTATCTTTAAGGTTTTAGTATCAATAATTTGCATAGTTGGAAAATCTTTTCCTGAAAAAGTGACCGCAAGATACTTCTTGTCTGGACTGAGTGCAGTAAATACTGGCAACCCTAGTACCTCAATGTTTTTGATAAAATTAAATGATGGATCATAAACCATCACTTTGTTATCACCTACAGCAGGTATAAATATCTTATCTTTACCAATGCTCCAAAAGCCAAAGTGAGGTACTTTAAGTACTGGCTTATTGCCATCAGCAGTGATCTTGATCTTTGAAAATTCCATCTTATCCAAATCTATAACACCAAATGATTTGCTCAAGAAAAATCCAACTATATATGTATTGCCCTGAATCATAGCATCAAATGGCATCTTGCCTACTTTAAACTCTTTGTACATCTTGAACTTAGGAGTCTCTTTGCCACTATTTTCATCTTTGAGTATGGTCACTTTGTCGTTGTCCATCTGTGCGAATATGAGATAATCTTTATATATTTTGATACCTACATTTTTTGATCCTGTCTTGATCTTGTCTATAGGTTTCAAATCCTTCGTGAGGATATCTACAGACTTATCGTCATAGTTTGCCACCGCTACATAGTTCTTGCCAATGACGAAGCCTATAGCTGACTTGCTAGTCTTATACTCATGGAGAACCTTTTCAGTCACAGGGTCAAACTTCACTACAAAGCCATCACGACTTATGAGATATGCATCATCACCATCAAACTTTATGATACCATGGTTCATGTTGTGCATATTTTCCATATGTGATTTGGTCAAACCATCGCTTATGATAGCTAGAGAACTACTCTCCCTCTCCACTACAAATATTTTCTCTTTTGCATTTGCTGTAGCCGATACAAGCACAGCCATAGATAGTAGACTAGCTACAAATCCTTGGGTCAATCTCTTTTTCATTTATACTCCTTTTGTTTGCTCTATGCTTAGATAGCATGATGGGTCTTCTGCCCACATATCACCATATATGGCATATGCTCTACTTCTCGAACCACCATTGCATATATTTAAATATTGGCACGCTTTGCACTTACCACTCAACTCCCTAGGGTAAACTCTCAGTTTTTGTAGTAGTTCTGTAGGCTCACTTGTCCATATATCTGTAAAGTCTTGATTGAGAATATTTCCTATCTTCAGAGGAAAGAACGGATCAGGCTTCACGAACCCCTCACTATCTATATTGAGTAGTTTTCTTCCTGCACTATTGCCACCCCACGCTATGAGCCTACTCTTCATCTCATCAGCCAACTCTGGATATCTCTCTACAAATCTATCATAGAACAAGATGGCATCCATCTCCATATTTCCTGTCACTATCTCTATATCTCTGTTTTCATCATGATATTCAAACGCTTTATCCAATATAAAATCAACAGCTCTGATTCGCTGCTCTTTTGTCAAATCCATCTCTAGATTTTCAAGCCCTCTACCAGAGTAGACTAAATGTGATATGTATATCTTTGGTATAGAGTGCTTCTCCGCTAAGTCAAATATAAATTCCAAATCATCATATGTATCCTTAGTGATTGTAAATCTGATACCCACCTTTGTCTTGCCATAGCTATTGAGTAGATCGACTGCTTTCATCGACTCTACGAATGAACCCTCAAGCCCACGAAATGCATCATGCACCTTTTCACTACCATCTATGCTGATACCCACATAGTCGAAAGTATCGAGTATCTTCAAAGCATTACTCTTCTTGACATATAATCCATTGGTAGATAGATATGTGACTATGCCTATCTCTTTGCATTTGGCTGCTATATCATATATATCTTTTCGTGTGAGAGGTTCACCACCTGAAAATATGATGAACTTCACTCCGTTTGCCTTGAGCTTAGGGAGAGTATCCATTATATCTTCTGTAGTTAAGGTATCTACGGCATCCAAATCTGCTTTTGAATAGCAGTGTAGGCATGATAAGTTACATCTATTGGTGAAGTTCCATATAGCTATACTACCATCAAGCACTCTAGCTGGTCTTCCTGCTACAACTGAGTTGAGCAAATTGGAGAGTCTAAACATACTAATTCTCGTTTGTATTGGATTTGAAGGAGAGGATATAGGTGGTAATGCTATCCAACTCCTCTTTTGTCAATTTTAATGCTGGCATAGCATTTCGCGAATATCCAAAAAGTTTAGATACTGATGCAGGGTCGGTGATCATAGCTCTGATCTCATCAGAACTTCTCTTCTGTGCTATCTCTGCAAATGATGGGCCAAACGCCTCTGCGGTTTGATGGTGACAACCCCAGCAATATGTCTCAAAAACTTTTTTGCCTGAATTGGCATGCAGTGATATTGACA
>WFMX01000166.1 GCA_015488875.1 Campylobacterota bacterium
ATCTAAAGGAACAAATTTGCAAGGAAAAGTTTGGAAATTTGGTGATAATATCGATACAGATTTAATCATCGCAGCAAGATATCTCAACACGAGTGATGCCAATGAGTTGGCAAAACATGTCATGGAGGATGAAGATCCTCAGTTCGTAGAGAAGATGAGTATAGGCGATATGATCGTAGCAGGTGAAAATTTTGGATGTGGCAGTAGTCGCGAACATGCCCCTATAGCGCTAAAGGCAGCGGGTATCAACGCTATCGTAGCTCCTACATTTGCACGAATTTTCTATCGTAATGCCTTCAATATGGGACTACCTATATTTGAGCTAAAAGAGGCAAATGAGATAGATGAGGGTGATGTCATCAAGGTAGACATGGATGCTGGTGAAGTGATCAACATCACACAGTCAAAGAGATATAAGTTTACCCCTATTCCTGACTTTATGCAGGAGTTAGTGGATGCAGGTGGACTTATAGAGTTTGCCAAAAATGAAATAGCACGACAAAAGAATTAAGGAAGAGATCATGACAAAAAGTTACAAAATAGGCGTTATCAAGGGTGATGGTATTGGTCCAGAGATCATTGATGAAGCTATCAAAGTATTGGATGCGGTCTCTGTAGCACAAGGGTGCAATCTCAAATATACAGAGATGTTGCTAGGCGGTGTTGCTATAGATGAGACAGGTGTTCCGCTACCAGATGAAACTATACAAGGTGTAGGCAAATGTGATGCAGTACTCTTTGGTGCTATAGGCGGTCCAAAGTGGGACAACCTAGAGAGACATTTACGCCCAGAGACTGGTCTATTGGGTCTCAGAAAAGAGATGGGTACTTTCGCCAATCTCCGTCCTGCCACTGTATATGATGAACTCATCAATGCATCTACTCTCAAACCAGGAGTCATCGAGGGTGTAGATATCATGGTCGTCCGTGAGCTTACAGGTGGGATCTACTTTGGTGAGCCTAGAGAGTTGCTAGAGGATAGAGCGTATAACACTATGGTCTATACTAGAGAAGAGGTAGAGAGGATAGCTAGAGTAGCATTTGATATAGCTATGATACGACAAAAGAGGATATGCTCTGTAGACAAAGCCAATGTACTAGAGGTGAGCCAATTTTGGAGAGAGATAGTAGAAGAGGTAGCCAAAGATTATCCAGAAGTAGAACTAAGCCATATGTATGTGGACAATGCAGCGATGCAACTCATCCGTGATCCCAAACAGTTTGATGTCATATTGACAGGCAATATATTTGGAGATATACTGTCAGATGCTGCTAGTATGTTGAGTGGTTCTATTGGGCTATTGCCTAGTGCTAGTACGGGTGAAGGTGTAGGTCTCTTTGAGCCTATACATGGTTCAGCTCCAGATATAGCAGGGCAGGGCATAGCAAACCCTCTAGCTACTATATCTAGTGCTAGTATGATGCTTAGATACGCTCTCGGAGAGACAAAGTCAGCAGACAAGATAGATGCTGCTATCAAAAAAGCACTCAAAGAGGGTTATCGTACAGGTGACATAAGCGATTATGATGCAAAAGAAGTGGTGACTTGCTCTGAGATGGGCGATATCATCGCTGGTTATGCTTCCAAGTAAATAGCAAATAGATCACTATACTTTGTTTGACCCAACTATCATAGAACACAAATCATGTAGTGCTGACACTTGTCAGTCATATCTACATGATGAGTTTTCACTTATCTGTTGGAATGTACATAAGAACAACATCAACAACCCACGATTTAGACCATACATGAGTGAACTGCTGGCTCGAAAAAATTTGGATTTTATACTTTTTCAAGAGGCGAATTTCAAAGACGGTCAAGCGTTTGATCTTGATAATTTCGCTTTTGTAGCTGCGGCAAATCTGGAGTATAGCGGTGAGTTTTATGGTGTTTTGACAGCTAGTAGAGTAGAGGCGGTGGAGTCACACGGATACCTTACTAAGGGCAAAGAGGCTCTTTGGGGTACACACAAAAGCCTACTCTTCAGCTACTACCCATTCAGGAATAGAAGTAGACTACTTGTCATAAACATACATGCTATCAACTTCAGAGAGGATAAACAGTACAAGGTAGAGCTAGATAGAGTCCTAAAACTTGCACTCGATCACAAAGGAGCCATGATAGTAGCTGGTGACTTAAATACATGGAGTGATAGTCGTCTGGAGAGACTGCTAGATACTAGCAAAAAGCTCTCACTAAAGATGGTCAAGTTCAAAGATAAGAGCAAGATCAAATCCTTCATGGGTAATCAGCTAGACTTCGTATTTTACAGAGGATTGTCGATCATAGAGTCAGATGTCATACCTCACCCAAAACTATCTGACCACTATCCGCTCTATGTTAAGTTTCACAAAGTTTGATATTGACAATTATTTCACTTAATTTAAGTCATATTTGGCATCCTTCATCCCCTCTATCCTCTATTTTCTATCTTTTCTCGCTACTATACACCCTTTCATCACTCTATTGCCCATATGGTCTTCGCTCCAAAATTCATCTGATTTGATGATATTTAGTCTACTAGCAAAATACTCTTCTAGCTCACCTTGTTTTAATAAGAATAGTGGGTTTGATGGGGCTTTTTGATTGTCTATATGAGCTACAAATGTCTCAAATATAAGCACTCCTTCATCCCTAAGGGCATCTATCATCTGAGGGAAAAGATCTCTATTCAGATAATAGGTAGAGATGATAAGGTCATACTTATCTTTGGGTAAGCTATAGCTATCCAAATCAACCTCTTGGGGGTGTATATTTGCTATATTATGCAAATTTTCTATAGCTACTGAGCTGATATCTATCGCATCTACTTCAAATCCTTGAGAAGCTAGGTATTTACTATTTCTACCCATACCGCAAGCTATATCCAATGCTCTATTGCCTTTGGCTAGATGGATATTGTCCACCACTATATCTAAGGGTTTTGAGGGTGCTGATATGCTTTTATACTTTTTGTTCCATCTTGTTCTATCTGAATTTGACATCTATTTATCTCCTCTATGTTAAAGTTTTTGTAACGCTAGACCTAGACCCCTACCATTGTCGAAAAAGCACCATTAATCCACCCAATCCATTTCAACTTTTTGGATATATAGAAACGATAGGGGTCTGGTGATTTGTGATGCGTGGAGCGTAGCGGAATGCATCATGAATAACCTGACCTCGGCTGAGATATAACCGTGTTGTAGTCGAGGACGAACGATCACTATGCG
>WFMX01000167.1 GCA_015488875.1 Campylobacterota bacterium
GCTAGAGACTGCTCTACACTACCTAGACTTATCATCTCTCCACCGATTTTGGCGAAGCGACTGTATCTGTCTACTATAGTGATGAAGCCATCACTATCCAAATGCCCCTTGTCTCCTGTGAGATAGTATCTGATATCGCCATCTAAGTATATCACCTCATCTGTCTTGGCTTGGTCATCTAGGTATCCGCTCATCACCTGCGTGCCACCTACTATGATGTGACCATCTTCACCTAGGGGTAGCTCTTGCATAGTATTTGGGTCTACTATCTTGACTATAGTTCCTGGTATCGCTTGTCCTACTGTGCCTAGCTTGTTGCCTATGACAGGCTTCATAGTGTCTATATCTAGCATATCAGGCATATTTACAGAGATGACAGGTGATGTCTCTGTCGCACCATATCCCTCATATATATCTATGCCAAACTTCTCCCTGAAAGCCGTCTTGATCTCTGGCTTGAGTCTCTCTGCACCTGCCACTATCATACGAAGCGAACCGAACATGAGGGGATGCAACTTTCTATTGCGTGTATATAACCTAAAGAATGTAGCTGTACCGAACATGATGGTAGCTCTATATCTCGCTGTGAGCTTGCCTATGGCGAGTGCATCAGTAGGATCAGGTGCGGAGACCATGGTGATACCCTCACTAAGTGGTAGCAGAGTAGTGATAGTGAGTCCAAATGAGTGGAATATCGGTAGAGAGTTGAGTATCACATCATCATCTTGGAAGTTTAGTAGAGCCGATACCTGCTTGATGTTGGCTAGTAGATTTTTGTGAGTGAGTAGTATTCCCTTTGGACTCCCCTCACTACCACTACTGAAGAGTACAGTGGCCACATCATCCAAGTCAACATCTGCGAAGTAGAACATCTCTATGAGTTTGGATGGCATCAAGTATGCTTGTAGGAGCGATATGACTTTGTCCACCTTGCCAAACGAAGCCCCCACGCTCTCCACACTCAACAGCCGATCGCCTATAGTATCGCTAAAGTCAAATCCTTTGCCTTTCAGCTTCTCTAGAAACTTCTCTGAACTTATCACAGTCTGGATATCAGCTTTTTCCAATGCGGCTGTCATTCCCTCGCTAGATAGAGTATAGTTGAGGTTTACTACTCTTTTGCCTAGTATCAATATCGCTAGATTGATGATAGAGCCTATAGACGACGACGGCAGAAGTATACCTATGTTTTTTTGACTGCTTAGTCTACCCTTGAGAGCCTTGACGAAGAGTAGTACTGCTGTGATCATCTTGGCATTGCTGAGATCTGCACCTAGTGCATCTACTACTGACCTCTTGGATAGATTGGCTTTGGAGCGTCTGAGCCAATGGTAGTGAAGTGGTCGTCCTGCCTCTATGCTCTGATTCCATGTCTCTAGTGACAATAGCTTGATCTCCTGCTTGACCTGGTCTACAGTCGTGGTCGATGACAGTGGTGATCCAAATCTCACTATGATATCCCGCTTTTTGCCATCATTTGATGTCATCTTGTACTGCTTGGAGGCTCTGGAAAATGTAGAACCCCATAGTCCATGTAGATAGATAGGTACTATAGGGTGGTCGCTATCTTTGATGGCATACTCGTACCCTCTCTTGAATTCCGCTAGCTGACCATTGTAGCTTATCCTGCCCTCTGGAAAGAGTGCTACCACTTCACCATTGTCAAGCCTCTCTCTGATCTGCTCTATGGAGCCTTTGCTACTTGCATTTGATATCGGTATGACATTAAATATTTTGAGGAAGCCTTTGAGATACCAGCGGTTATAGATGCTCTTTATCATCACAAACTTTATGGCTCTAGGAGAAGCCACTTGTATGATGAGCCAATCTATCCAGCTGATATGGTTGCTCAGTAGCAATACACCACCACTCTGAGGTAGATTTTCTATCCCATCTACAGATAGTGAATATCTACTCTTAAGTATAGGCATCAATAGTATCCGTGCAAAGAGATGAGGTAGCTCCCTGACTGCATAAAACGAACCCAATAGTGTGATGAGTGAAGCGGTAAAAAATAGCCCCATACTACTCCAGCCCAACTGCACAAGCACTATAGAGAGTAACAAAAACGATAGCATTATGATGTTTTGTATAAAGTTGTTACCTGCTAGTATGAGTCCTAGCTGTGATGATTTGGCGAAGTATTGTATAGATGCGTTGAGTGGAACTATGAGCAGACCACCGAAAAATCCAAACGATATACTACCTATACTCATACCTATCTTTGTAGAGCTAAATGCAAATATAAGTAGAGAGACGAAAATACCCATCGCCCCTAGAGGCACTATGCCTAGCTCTATATGTTTTTTCGACCACTTGCCAGCTAGTATCGATCCTACTACTAGCCCTATAGCACTAAGTGCCAATATGCCTTGTACGATGATAGCATTTTCATCTCCAGTCATCTCTTTGTAGTGAGCAGGAAAGGTAGCTATCATCATCTGGCCAATACCCCAAAATATACCTAGAGCAAAGATGCTAAGCCATATATTTCTAGCAGATCTGAGTAGCTTGATGTTTGATTTGAGGTATTTAAGGCTTAGATACTCTTTGAGCTTGAAACTATCATCGGTAGTAATAGGCTCGATAATAGGCAATCTATAGCTCATCACCGCCTCTACAGTAGAGAGCAATACGAGCAAAACCCCTATAGGTACGAGCTGTTGCATGATCTCATGTGCTGTGTTGCCACCTATATAGAGGTGTTCAAAGATGATAGAGAAGAGCATCGAAGCCGCTAGTATAGATACGATAGTGAGTGCTTGTACTATACCATTGGCACTACCTAGATTTGCTGCACCTACTAGCTCTTTGATGAGTCCATACTTGGATGGTGAGTAGATGGCACTCTGTATAGCCAGTATAAATGTCAAAGCAAATGCCATATAGAACCAACCCATAGCATAACTGATAGTGATGAGTATAGTGATAGGTATAGCCAATAGTGCCGAGTATCGTATCACCAAACTCTTGGCAAATTTATCACTTATGTAGCCAGATGGCGAAAAGAGAAGTATAAAAGGCAGTAGTATCATGGCATTGATCAGTGCAGTAAGTATGATGAGGCTATCACCATCGTAGCTCTTTAGTAGTATGTTCTGTATAGTTATCTTGTGTCCTATGTCAACCACCACATTGATGAGTAGTACCAGCAAGTATGGTAGAAAACCGCGAATGGAGAGTAGCTCTTTCATTTTAGATCCCTTGTTCTATTTTTGTCTGTTTGGTTTTATTGATTGCCGTTTGGTATGATTGGAGTGTCTGCATGTTGTATATGTACTGTTTGAGTATGAGGGTGGTGTCTAGTAGACTTTTGAAGACTCTATTTTGCTCTTCACCCTCTATGCTCTCCGTCAGCACCTGTGCAGTGTCCACTTCCAAGGTGGCTATCTCCTTGGCACTCGCCACATAGCTATCTAGTAGAGTATCATCATTCGTCAACTCCTCTATAGAGAGTAGTATCTGTATGATCTCTATCTCTTTGTCTATCATATGGTCATCTCTCAGGTAGATCAGCCCTCTCTCTATGTATTCATCTATCTTATCAGCAGATATACCGAGTTTTTGAGAGACTTCATCTACACTATATGTAGAGACATGCGATGCCCCCATCAATATATCTAGTGTCTCAAATATACCACGAAATCCATCGCTAAAATCAAATGCCCCACTCTGAAGTATGCTCTTGATCTCCTCTATAGATGTATCAAAATGTCTCTGTAGATATGATATGAGATGAAGCCTATCGACTATAGATTCATCATATAGGTGCAGGTTTGGTTTTGGCTTTTCTGGTTGTGGTAGTAGCCCCTCTTTGATATAGTAGAGTATCGTGGATTTGGGTAGACC
>WFMX01000168.1 GCA_015488875.1 Campylobacterota bacterium
ACTTTTGACGAGGCTAAAGCTTTCGCAGTTAGGAGACATTGGTTTTGTGAACGAAGTGAATGTCCCCTAATTGTTAGACCCCTACCATTTTTACCATCCAAACTTCAAACTTTTCACTTCTATAAAAGATATATAAAAGTTAACTCACTATAATTTCAAATGAAAATTTTATTAAACGGTGTCGGCAGGATAGGAAAAGCTATCTTGCGATTAGCACTAGAAGATGAGCAGATAGCGATAGTAGCTATCAATGAGATAAACCCAAATCAAAAGAGTATCGCATACTCTATCAACTATGATTCTACATATGGAACTCTGCATGATAAATTTGTAGCAAAAGAAAGTGTCCTAAAAAACAGTACCACCTCCATAGCCATACTGAACCACTCATCGCTATCAGATGTAGATATGAGAGAGATAGATATAGTGATAGACGCTAGTGGTAGTAGTGTAGATATGGACATGCTCCGTGGGCTTGATGTGAGATATATATTTCTGACGCACCCCTCAAGAGATGTCGACATATCTATAGTACTGGGTGCAAACGAGAGCGACTTAGATAAAAACTCACACAAAATCATATCTACTAGCTCTTGTAATGCGACTGCACTCTTGCCCATACTGAAATTGATAGACGACAATTACCATATAAAATGTGGAGATATAGTCACCATACACCCTCTACTAAATCACCAAAGAGTGCTAGATAGCGGATGCATAGGCAATACAGATAGAGGAGTAGAGTGCAATCTAGAGTTTGGACGCTCAGCTACGCAAAATATCATACCTAGCCAGACCACTACTATAGAGGCATGTTCACATATATTGCCACAAATTGATGCTACAGTCATATCATCCAATTCATTGAGAGTTCCTACTCCCACGGTGGGTGCTATAGCGGTCACACTCTTTGTCGAAAAGTCCACCACCAAGGATAAGCTTTTAAAACTATGTCAAGGGTATGAAGAGAATCAAAAGTATGATATACTACTCAACAACGATGAAGCACTAGTCTCTAGTGATTTCCAATCGCAGAGGTACACCACCATCATAGACCATAGATTTAGTGAAGTTATTCAAGATAATATGATAAAACTATTGATTTGGTATGATAATGAGTGGGGATATGCCTCGAAAGTATTGGATATTGTCAAATTTACACTCAAATAGTTTGACATTTCAGGAAAAATGAATTATAATGGTAGCACTACTTACTCCAATTTATTCATATACGAGAATAACCAAACAAGAGGAACAATGAGCGAAAACAAAAAATCTAACGGCAATTCACATGCCAATAGAAGAAACAATAGAACACATGTGCCAGTAGATGGCTATAAAATCGAAATACTACAGCAAAAACCTCTCACCGAACTAGTCGAGATAGCCAAAGAGGTAAAAGTCGAAAATCCAAATGAATTTCAAAGAAAAGATCTGATATTTGAGATACTCAAAGCCCAAGTGAGCCAAGGTGGATTTATCCTCTATACTGGCATCTTGGAAGTGATGAATGATGGGTATGGATTTCTCCGATCTAGCGATGGAAACTTCGCAAACTCAGGTAATGATACATATGTAAGCTCTACCCAAATCAAACGATTTGCTCTTCGTAATGGAGATATAGTCACAGGTCAAGTGAGACAACCAAAAGACCAAGAGAAGTACTATGCCCTACTCAAAATAGAAGCTATCAACTATCTACCACCAGACAAATCGAAGCAGAGACCACTGTTTGACAACTTGACACCACTATATGCGAATGAGAAGCTTCATCTAGAGTATGATCCTATGAAGCTGACAGGTCGTGTGCTTGACCTCTTTACTCCTATAGGAAAAGGTCAGAGAGCATTGGTAGTAGCACCACCGAGGACAGGTAAAACAGAGCTACTCAAAGAGCTAGCACACGGTATCAGTCGCAACAATCCAGATGCTTCCTTGATGGTACTACTAGTAGATGAGCGACCTGAAGAGGTGACAGATATGCAGAGATCAGTCAAGGGAGAAGTCTACAGCTCTACTTTTGATCTGCCAGCACACAATCATGTCCGCACAGCAGAGATGGTCATAGAAAAGGCAAAAAGGAGAGTAGAGCTAGGCAAAGATGTAGTGATACTGCTCGACTCTATCACTAGATTGGCTAGAGCTTACAACACAGTGACACCAAGCTCGGGTAAAGTACTCTCTGGTGGTGTAGATGCCAATGCCTTGCATAAACCAAAGAGATTTTTTGGTGCAGCTAGAAACATCGAAGAGGGCGGAAGCCTCACCATCATAGCCACAGCACTCATAGAGACTGGTAGCCGTATGGATGAAGTAATCTTTGAAGAGTTCAAAGGTACAGGCAACTCAGAAGTCGTACTCAACCGTCATGTGGCAGATAGGAGAATATACCCTGCCATAGATGTGACCAAATCAGGCACTAGAAAAGAGGAGCTACTCACAGATCCAGAGACACTCCAAAAAGTATGGGCATTGCGTAATGCTATGCAAAATATGGAAGAGCTAGAGGGACTTAAATTTCTATTTTCCAAAATGCTCAAAACCAAATCAAACAAAGAGTTCTTATCTATCATGAATGAGGGAGCGTAACTCTCCTTGCGTATAGGTGTTTTTGACTCTGGTGCAGGCGGACTAAGCGTAGTCAAGTCACTGCTAGAACATCAACTCTTTGATGAGATCATCTACTATGGTGATACCGCTAGAGTGCCATATGGCACCAAAGACAAAAACACTATCATCAGATACTCCCTCGAAGCATTAGAATTTTTCAATAATTTCGATATAGACTTACTCATAACAGCATGCAATACAGTAAGTGCTTATGCACTCAACGAGATGCGTGAAGCTAGTCACTATGATGTGATAGGAGTGATAGAACCAGGCATCCGTGCAGTAGAGAACAAGATAGACGATAAAGATGCACGACTGCTCATCACAGGCACTCGCGCCACCATAGCATCGCAACGATACCAAAAAGAACTCAAAGATATAGGCTATACCAATATCACAGCTCTGCAGACAGGTCTCTTTGTACCCATAGTAGAGGAGAGTATCTTTGATGGTTCTTTACTCGATGAAGCAATGCAACACTACTTCAAAGATATATCTGCCCCCAACGCAGTGATATTGGGCTGCACTCATTTTCCACTCATTAGTGACTCCATCAAGAGATATTTTGACGATAAACCCATCATGATACATTCAGGTGAAGCCATAGTTGAGTATCTACAAGAACGCTACAGCCTCACAAGCACCAACAAGCCATCCAATCTTAAAATATATGCCTCCGATAATGTAGATGGACTAAGGTCTATAGCTAGTAATTGGTTGAGCGAATAGCTAAATACTCTATATTTTAGCACCATTGGATATAATAACGAAATTATTTTAGGAGTTATGATGGCAACAATCGGTATGAGTGATATAAAAAAAGGCGTTAGACTAGAGATCGACAAAAATCCATATAGAGTGACAGAGTTCCAACATGTCAAGCCAGGCAAGGGTGCAGCATTTGTACGAATGAAAATCAAAAACTTATCTACAGGAAAAGTCATAGAGAAGACTGTACACGCAGGCGATAAGTTTGAAGTGCCAGAGCTAGAGCAAAACACTATGCAATATCTCTATGATGATGGTGAAATGTTGCAATTTATGGATACTAGTACATATGATCAAATCGGCTTGACCAAAGAGCAAGTTGGCAAAGATACTTTTGACTTCATGATAGACGGTATGGAGGCGGAGATACTATTTCACAATGGCAAGGCCATATCTGTAGAGATACCTCAAACAGTAGTACTAAAAGTAGTAGAGACACCACCCAACTTCAAGGGTGACTCACAAGGTGGCAAAAAACCAGCTACCTTAGAGAGTGGAGCAGTAGTACAAGTACCATTTCACATATTAGAGGGTGAGATGATCAAAGTAGACACGATTGAATGTAAATATTTAGAGAAGGCGAAGTAGAGTGGTAGGGGTCTGGTGATAATGATTTGCGTAACGAAGTGGAGTGAATCGTTATCATCTGACCTCGGCTGATATACACATCACAAATCACCAGACCTAGCCT
>WFMX01000169.1 GCA_015488875.1 Campylobacterota bacterium
ATTTTTTTACCACCTCTTTTTGACTATTATCCATAACCAATATTGCAAATTTGGTTGATTTTTGAATCTTTTTATTGAGCTCTTTTTTGAGTTTATCACTATCTTTATAAAAATTTACACTCCCCTCTCGTTTGGAGATAGAGTTGATCAGATAGGTACTCTCCTTGTCGATAGAGCCAAAACGACAATTTTTTATCTTGAGTAGATTGTTGGAGAGTTCTGTAATTTTTGGAGAGTTTCTATAGTTGGTCTGTAGCACTTTTAGGATATTTAGTTGTTGCTTACTTGTCTTGAAAAGCATCGTTTTGAGATGAGACCAAGAGAAGAAATTGGGGTGGACTATCTGGTTTGAATCACCACTCAAAACAAATTGGAACTTTTTTTTGAGTGAAGACAAAATCAAAAATAGTTGAATATTGGTAAGGTCTTGAACCTCATCAATAAATATAAAGTCATACCTCTTGTCCACTTTTGCCAGATAATCATGAGAGAGAATATTGATATCATGATAATCATTCTCTTTTAAAAAATTTAGATATTTTTCAAATAGTTCATAAATCTCCTCTCTCTGAGTCGAAGTAAAGATAGATTGTTTCACGCCAAGATTGAGGTAATCCTCTCGTGAGAGATAGTTTTTGTCTATCACTCCTCCCGTCAATACCCCCTTGAACTCTTCATAAATTTTATAGCTCTCTTTGATACTTATACTCTGCCTGTGTCGTGCGAACCAAGCATCAAACTCCCTAAAGGCAATCTCCCTAGTTAGTGGAATCTCAATAGAGTCTATAAACTCATGAAAGGACAAAAAATCTATCTCTTGTGACTCTTTCGAGAAGTGGTTACTGAAATATATCTCAGTAGCATTATCTACTAGATAAGACGAAAGAGAGGTATAGAGTATATTTCCATTCAACATCTTTAGCTTCTCTAGACTAAGAGCAGTTTTGCCACTCCCTGCTGAGCCGATAATAATAACAGGTGGAGGGAAATAGAGAATATCATCTTGAGTATCATCAAAAGAGATCACTTTATCTAAAAAATGAACAGAATTTTTCTCTTGATTGAGATAGCTCATTGGAATCTTATCTGACTCCTCCACATTTTGAATATCTATAATATCTTGTAGGGAAGATTCGTCAATCTTGACACCTCTAAGAAACTTTGATTTTTCATATTCATGATTGAAAATGATCTCTAAAATCAAGATATAGCTCACTCCTCCGTAAGATACTATCTTAAAAAGAAGCCTATTTTCATAATCCAACTTAGCTCTAAAAAAGTCACCATGGCTTATCTTTTTGACCTCTGCTGATTTGAAATCATCATTTTGCAGAAATTTAATAACCTTTTTATACTGTTTGGTTACACCTCTTGTCTCTATCTCATTAAAATATAGTATATCCATCTTATTCACTTCTTTTATATAAGTTTAGCATTTTTATTTTAATTATTGTTTACTTTCGTTTTAAAGGATTTAAAGAGTAGCAAAATGTGTAGTTTTGTTTTTACTAGCTTCCTTATGCCACAATTCAAATACTATTGGGTATAATCGCTTAAAAAAGAGGTACAATGAACTCTTACGATCCACAGACAGATATATATATACCGACACCATCACCGCATGATCCAGATACCAATGGACACTTTGGGATATATGGAGGTAGGTTTGTCCCTGAGA
The DNA here is from genome assembly GCA_015488875.1 of Campylobacterota bacterium. Classification (GTDB taxonomy): domain Bacteria; phylum Campylobacterota; class Campylobacteria; order Campylobacterales; family Sulfurovaceae; genus SZUA-451. Next base: position 1,679 of record WFMX01000169.1, read on the forward strand.
CACTCATGCCTACACTAGAACAGCTTAGATTGGACTATGAAGCTGTACGATTTGACAAGGAGTTTTGGTCAGAGGTAGACTACTACTACAAAAATTTCGTAGGCAGACCATCGTCTCTATACTTTGCAGAAAATCTAAGCAAAGAGCTAAATGCAAAGATATATCTCAAAAGAGAAGATCTCAACCATACAGGTGCTCACAAAATCAACCATACAGTAGCACAAGCCCTACTTGCCAAACGACTAGGCAAGAAGAAAATCATAGCAGAGACAGGAGCAGGTCAGCACGGTGTGGCTACTGCTACCGTCGCTGCACTTTTTGGGCTAGAGTGTGAAGTATTTATGGGTGCAAAAGATGTAGCTAGACAGGAGCTCAATGTATTTCGTATGAAGCTTCTAGGAGCTAAAGTACATGCAGTAGAGTCAGGTAGCCGAACCCTCAAAGATGCTATGAACGACGCTATCCGCCACTGGGTGACAAATGCTAGAGATACATTCTATGTCATAGGTACAGTCGCAGGTCCACATCCATACCCTATGATGATAAGAGATATCCAATCCATCATAGGTTGCGAGGCAAAAGCACAGCTAAATAGTGTAGAGGGTTGCCTACCAGATAAAGTGATAGCTTGCATAGGTGGAGGCTCCAATGCTTTGGGCATCTTCAATCA
>WFMX01000170.1 GCA_015488875.1 Campylobacterota bacterium
CAGTTAGGGGACATTGGTTTTGTGAGCGAAGCGAACGGAAGCTGTGTCCTCGTATAGAAATTGTTCGACCTTGGCTGTAGTATAACGGTGTTGTGTAGCCGAGGTCTGGTTATTGCGATGCATTCCGCTACGCTCCACGCATCACAAATCACCAGACCCCTATCGTCTCTATATATCCAAAAAGTGGAAATGGATTGTGTGGGCTGATGGGGATTTTTCGACAGGATAGTTAGGAATTAGAAGTAAATGAAAATAAATTTTTATAGGTTTTATCCAAGGTGTGAATGATTGATATGGTTATGATCGAAGTGTTGTAAGTAGGAGTCGAAACCCATTAGGGTCTCGACAAGGTGGACTATATAGGCAATACTCTTATATTCTCATCTAGCTTCTCTTTGAGGATGTTCTCTATCGCAAAGAGTGTGCCTGTGCTAGAGCTAGCACAGCCATTACAAGCACCTAGATATCTGATATATATATCTATGTTTGCCCCATTCTCTTTGATATCGAGTATCTCCATATCTCCACCATCCATGATGAGCATTTGGCGGACATTGTCATCTATGACTTTATCTACTGCTTTTAGCTTCTGTATCACTGTCATATCTACAAAAGGCATATCGGCACCAGCTCCTGAAGCATCAGCGGCTTTGCTCATCTTCTCTTTTTCGTACTCTTCTAGTAGATCTACTAGATAGATATCTTTCTCTTCATGTCCACCAGGGCGGATGCATGATTTGCAGAAAGCTCCTGCTTTTGTATAGTCAGTGATCTGCTCTACTGTAGTGAGGTCATTGAGTCGGATAACTTCTCTGAGAGTCGATAGCGTCACTCTAGCACACTCACACACTATCACCTCCTCCTCGAAGCTCTCCATATCTACACCCTTGTACTGTGCGGCTGCCTTTTTGATGACATCATACGCCATGACAGAGCAGTGCATCTTTTGAGGTGGGACAGCTGGAGTATCTGGATTGTCTCTCATCGCCATCTCTACATCTATATTGGTGATCTTGACTGCTTCATCTACAGTCTTGCCAAAGCACAGCTCCGCCATAGTATCACTACTAGCTATCGCCGTACCACAGCCAAAGCTTTTGAACTTGGACTCTAGTATCTTGTCTGTCTTTGGATCTACTGCCCAGTATAGACGGACTGCATCACCACAACTCTCTGCACCAAAATCTGCTACGATTAATTTCGCACCCATCTCTTTGGCTTGATCCTCTGTGATCTCCCCCATATTTTTGGGATTGTTCATCAAATCCGTTACTTTTTGGCTATACTCATCCCAGATGGTACCACCTATCAAACTATCCATTCCCATTATAAATCCTTTTTCTTTTTTCTTATTATTGTCTTTTATAGTTGACTATCATGACCCTCTGGAGCATAAGCGTATGAGCTAGATATCCCTCTGAGTCTCTCAACAGCCTCTTTGACTACGGCTAGCGTGAAGTCCAACTCCTCTTTGGTAGTGTATCTGCTGAGTGAGAATCTGATAGCAGTATGAGCCAAGTCTGCCTCTGCTCCTATAGCCTCCATCACTGGATTGGACTCCAAATCTTCACTAGCACATGCCGAGCCTGTACTTGCTGCTATAGCTGACCTGTTGAGATCCCATAGCATAGACTCACCCTCTATGCCCCTAAACGATATGAGTATAGTATTTGATGTCCTCTTCTCTCTAGGTGTCACTACAAATGTATCTTCTATCTTGAGTAGTTCATCTTCAAACTCATCTCTAAGTTCTCTGATCTCGCTCATCTCAAAATCGAGTGCATCTACGGCTTGCTCCATAGCTTTGCCCATGCCTACTATACCTGCTACATTGAGTGTACCTGACCTATATCCACCCATCTGTGAGCCTCCATGTAGTAGTGGGGTAAGCTCTTTGCCTTTTTTCATATACAATGCACCTACACCTTTGGGTCCATGGAACTTATGAGCAGACATCGTGAGATAGTCTACATTGAAGCTCTGTACATCTACTGGTATCTTACCTATAGCTTGTACTGCGTCTGTATGAAATAGTACGCCTTTTTCTGCACATATATCACCTATCTCTTGCACTGGGAATATAGCTCCTGTCTCATTGTTCGCCCACATTATAGATACCAAAGCTGTCTTATCGGTGATATAATCTCTAACTGTTTGAGCCTCTACAATACCCTCATGATTGATAGGTAGATATGTGACTTTACATCCCAATTTTTCTAAATGTCTAGCGGCTGATATGATAGATGGGTGTTCCACTTCACTTATGATGATATGGTTTTTTCTACCTGTGATGATATACTCTAGGTAAATGCTCTTGAGTACCCAGTTGTTACTCTCTGTCGCACACGATGTGATGACTACGCTGTCCTCTTTGGGTGCGTGGATACCTGCATATATCTTCTCCATAGCATTTTTGAGTGGCACATGTGTCTCACTCGCTACATAGTGTAGTGAGTTTGGATTGCCATACTTTTGTACAAAAAATGGCTCCATCTCATCAAATACATATGGATCGACTATAGTTGTGGCATTGTTGTCAAGATAGACTTTCATTGCTTTCCTTTTATTATACTGTTTTGTATGCAGTATCTGCATCTATTTTTAATTCAGACTATATTAGTCCTAATTAACTATTTGCATAGTATGATAATATTTCTTAAGATAACATAAAATACAAAATAAATCGGATAATTATACTCCCATATGTGTTAAATGGAGTTTATTGAAAAGTAGCAATCACGCCATAGTCATATTTAGATAGAGTCAAATCGGATAATTATACTCCTATTTAACACATTTTTCACAAATTGCTAACTTTTTTTCAATATATGTTGACAAAATAAGAAATATTAGTTATAACTATAAGCACAGAATCTATATGCATACTCTCATTAACCCAATATTTAAGGTTATAGTATGTATAATTGATCACTTTAAACTATAAAAGGAAAAAACATGGGAAAATATGTGGAACTTAACAACAGCAACTTTGATGCAACTGTAGCAGAAGGCGTAACAATGGTAGACTTTTGGGCTCCTTGGTGTGGACCTTGTAGAATGATAGCACCTGTAGTAGAGGAGCTAGCAGAGGATTTTGACGGCAAGGCGACTATAGCTAAGGTAAATACAGACGAAGAGCAAGAGATAGCTGTCAAGTATGGCATCAGATCTATTCCATCTATTCTGTTTTTCAAGAATGGTGAAGTTGTGGATCAGATGGTGGGAGCAGCTAGTAAAGATGCTTTTGCTGAGAAGATCAACGCACTAATATAGCACTATCAGAGGAGAGTAGACAATGCTTCTCTTCTCTACCCTTTCTTTATCCCTAATTAGATATAATCACACTCTACAAGACATATATTACGAGATAGAGTCTTTATAGAAATTTTTGCATATGTTGCGATGATTTCTTTAAAAACTTTTAGATAAAAGGATAGAGCTATGTTGGATTGTGCAATTATCGGTGGCGGACCCGCTGGATTGAGTGCTGGACTTTATGCTAGTAGGGGTGGACTCAAAGAGGTTGTTCTATTTGAAAGAGGACTTCCAGGTGGTCAGATAACCCAAAGTAGTGAGATAGAGAACTATCCAGGATTTTATGAGCATGGCAAGACAGGTATGGACTTTATGGATACTTGGCAAGAGCAGTGTTTTGCTTTTGGTATGGTTCATCGTATGGAAGAGGTCAAGGGTGTCAGAAAAGATGGCGACCACTTCATCATAGATATAGCGGGCAAAGAGTCAGTAGAGGCGAGGACTGTCATAGTAGCCACAGGTAGCACCCCTAGAAGAGCAGGTGTCAAAGGTGAAGATGAGCTATTTGGCAAAGGCGTAAGTACATGTGCCACTTGTGATGGCTTTTTCTACAAGGATAAAGAGGTCGCAGTGCTAGGTGGCGGAGATACCGCACTAGAGGAAGCCCACTACCTGTCAAATATATGTAGCAAAGTATATGTGATACACCGTAGAGATACATTCCGTGCAGCACCATCTACCGTAGATAGAGTGAAACGGACAGCAAACATAGAGCTAGTGACAGATACTACCATAGAAGAGATAGTAGGTGATGCGATGGGTGTCATAGGCATCAATATCAAGAACAAGAGTGGCGAAGTGAGCTACCTAGAGGTACCAGGAGTATTTGTATTTGTAGGTCACAATGTCAACAACGCCGTACTCAAAGATGAGTCAGGTGAAGCTATATGTGAGCTAAATGAGAATGGTCAAGTGATAGTGGATCTCAATATGCGCACAAGCCTTGATGGGCTTTTCGTGGCTGGTGATCTTCGTATAGATGCAGCCAAACAGGTAGTATGTGCCGCAGGAGATGGTGCTACAGCGGCACTTCAGGTGATATCATATATTCAGGAGCAAGCATAATGTCATTCAATATAGGCATAGTAGGAAGTACAGGAAGAGTAGGTAGCCTACTCATAGAGAATCTAAGAGATGACGAGATAGCCCATCTAAGTGCAGTGCATGTCTTTGATGACTTAAAAAGAGAGTTGCCAGCAGGCGTACTAGTCACCAACAACATGGATGAGCTACTAAAAAATTGTGACCTTGTCATAGACTTCTCTGCACCTGTAGCGACAGAGGAGCTACTAGAGGC
>WFMX01000171.1 GCA_015488875.1 Campylobacterota bacterium
CTTCATCTAGCACCTCTGCCATGATGCCTGGTAGTGGGAGTGTGGCACAAGCTGGTTTGATAGGTGTAGCACCTGGAAGTGGAGATATCATGTGCCCACCTGTCTCCGTCTGCCAATATGTATCTACCAATGCACAATTGGAGTTACCTATCTTCTCGTAGTACCATTTCCATGCAGGTGGATCTATAGGCTCACCGACAGTACCCAATACCCTAAGGGAGCTTAGGTCATACTTCTCTGGCTCATGCTCGCCCATCTTGTGAAGTAGTCTGATAGCTGTAGGTGCTGTATAGAATTGATTGATCTGATACTCTTCGACCATACTCCAGCATCTACCTGCATCAGGATATGTAGGTACACCCTCAAACATCACGGTAGTAGCACCAGCGGCTAGTGGACCATATACTATATATGTATGCCCTGTGATCCAGCCCACATCTGCTGTACACCAGTATGTATCATTATCCTTTAGATCAAATACCCACTCCATAGTCATCTGAGCCCAGAGGATATATCCTGCACTTGAGTGCTGTACACCCTTTGGTTTGCCAGTACTTCCAGAAGTATAGAGTAAAAATAGCGGATGCTCTGCATCTACGATCTCTGGCTCACAACGGACAGACTCGTTTTTGATAAGCTCCAAAAATGCATAGTCTCTACCTGCTTCCCAATGTATCTCTTCACCATTTCTCTCTACTACACATACTGCTTTGACGCACTCACAACCATGCTCTAGGGCTTTGTCTACTACAGGCTTGAGCATGTATGGTTTGCCTTTTCTGTATGCACCATCTGCTGTGACGACTAGCTTTGCCTCAGCATCTATGATACGATCTCTTAGTGCTTCAGAAGAAAATCCACCAAAGACTACGGAGTGTATAGCACCTAGTTTGGCACAAGCTAGCATAGTGATAGCTGCCTCTGGTATCATAGGCATATAGAGTACTACCCTATCGCCTTTTTTGATATCAAACTGATTTCTGAACATGTTGGCTGTCTTGTTGACTTCATAATATAGCTCTCTATAGGTGAGTACTCTCTGGTCTCCATTGTCACCCTCGAAGATGATGGCGGCTTTGTTTTTCTTGGTCGCTAAGTGTCTGCCTACACACTGATAAGCTACATTTAGCTCTCCACCCTCAAACCACTTATAAAATGGTGCATCATCTTCGTTGAGTACTCTATCGTATGGCTTGAACCAATCTATCTTCTCCTTGGCATACTCGTCCCAAAAACCCTCATAGTCATCATGAGCCTTTGCCATCAATCTCTTGTATTCATCCAAGCTTCCTATGGTGGCATTTTTTGCTATATCTTCATGTGGTTGGTAAATATTTTCTAGCATTCTACTCTCCTGTTTTAATTTAGTCTTTTGCTATTTTTTATCTTGAGATACATCATTGCTGTCATTACGGCATCATTGAGTGCATCATGTGCTTTTAGTTTTGGCAGAGCCAAATCTTGCAATATTGTATCAAATCTTAGGTCGATATTTCCTTGTGGTATGGTGTGAATCTTTTTGTCATAGTATAGGGCTGATACCTCCTGCATTTTATTGGGTAGTTTTACACCTATCATCTCTTTGGTATATCTGTTGACCATCGCTACATCAAACTCTAGGTAGTATCCTACCAAATCTCTATTGCCTATATAGTGCAAAAAGGTCTCTATCGCCTCTGTGGCACTCACCCCATCTACTACATCACAATTTCTTATCTGATGTATGGTGATACTTTTGTGTGATATATCCTCCTTGGGCTTGATGTATATATGTAGAGCCTCCCCTAGCAGTATCTTGTCGCCCCTGATCTTGACCGCACCTATAGATATGATCTCATCTTTTTTGGTATCTAGTCCTGTAGTCTCACAATCATAGACTACTATCTCATCACTAGGGGTCTCATCGAAGAGAAAAGCGAACCTCTCATCTGTCAACCTCTTCTTGTTATAATTTCTCTTTAGCTTGTCAAACATCGTGAGCCTCACCCCACCATCGATAAGTGAAAGTGGTGAGATAGTAGCTTTTTGAATCTATCTACACTTCTCAGAGCATCTTTGAGTGTATCTCTCTCTAGCTTGCTGAGTGAAGCGGTAGATATGTAGTTGTCCACCTCTTTGGAGTGTCGTAGCTTCTCTAGTTGGGCATGTAGTCTAAATCTACTTAAAACCTCTAGCGACTCTATCAGCTCTTTGGCATCATCCTTGGATATAAATCCTAAATTTGTCAACTCTTTAATTCTTACGGTGGTATTGGTGTCTGATATCTTGTACTCAAGTGCCAATGCTCTGACACCATGGACTAGAGCAAATATAGCTCCCTTTTTGATATCTATCTCACCCTCATGCTCTTTGGAGTCGGTGACAAATTGTGAAAATAGCCCCAAAGGTGACTCAAAATTCTCTATAGCTCTAGCAAAGTGGCTCAATACTATCTTATGATCACCTATACCCTCTACTAGATGACTTCTGAGCTCCTCGTGTAGCTCCGCTTTACCTGCTACCGCTACAGAATCATACAATATAGCCATATCC
>WFMX01000172.1 GCA_015488875.1 Campylobacterota bacterium
GGGTCTAACAATTAGGGGACATTGGTTTCGTGAGCGAAGCGAACGGAAGCTGTGTCCTCGTATAGAAATTGTTCGACCTCGACTGAGATATAACGGTGTTGCAGTTTAGCCGAGGTCAGGTGATTGCGATGCATTCCGCTACGCTCCACGCATCACAAATCACCAGACCCCTACTGTACCCTATCGTATTGTGTATATGCTCAGGGGTTGGTAAATTAACTTTTGCCAAACATATCGAAATATAGTGCATCAGCCCAAGAGATGATGGAGTTTGCATCGGTAGCACCATTCTTTTTCCACTCTTCGCTACTTAGCGTCTTTGAGAAACTAAACTTCTTCCAATCTATAAATTTTGCATCTTTTGCTTTTTTGTCTTTTTTGTCAAAAGCATATCTCGTATAGATATATATAGCACTCATTGGCTTGGTAGATACGGCTGAAAAGCATAGTGTTATAGGTGCTTCCCACTCAGGCATCTCCTCTTTGTTTATGCGACTCGCTATGACTCTACCCACATATTTGCCCTCACTGTTTGAAGTGTTTCCTGATTTTGAGAAACCCATTGGTCTTGAGTCTCCAGCTATAAATATATCTTTCTCTCCTATCACCTCATATGTTATCGGGTTGATATGCCCCTCCATCATATCTTTGGCATCTTTCGCGAAACCCATAGTCTCTATGATCGTGGCACCCCTCACGCGAGGATAGAATGCTGCATCAGCAAACTCAAACTCATCAAGCTCTGTAGAGACTATCTTTTTGTCTAAATCAATATTTTTGATAGCTGAATTTGGTACATACTCTATATAGTCTGCGTATAACTCTTCAAAAGCTGAACTAAATCCTTTCTTTTTGATGGTGATTGCATTGTTTTCATCTAGTATGATCACCTTGGCTTTGAGCTTATTTTGCTTGAAGTGGTCAGCTATGACACATGCTCTCTCATAAGGGGCAGGTAGACATCTATAGTTGCCACCTGGTACGGTCAGTATGAAATTACCCTCTTTGAAGTTTTGTACTTTATTTTTCAGTGTCATGTGTTCAGAGCCTGGGATGAATCCAGCAGGGTACTCTTGCTTTAGTCTAGCGATGAGTGTAGCATCAGTGGTCCATCTGGAGTAGTCGTAGTCTATCCCTGGAGATAACACAAGGTAATCAAATGCTATATCCCCCTCCGATGTCTTGAGGATACGGCTGTCTTTATCTATGCCCGTTGCTGTGGCATTGAAATATCTATAGTCGTAATTTCTCGCTGCCTGCAGGTAGTCATGTGTGATATACTCCAGTTTTACCTTGTCAACCAACCATAGATTGCTGACGGGGCAGGAGATAAACTCATAACGCTTCTCTACCAAGACAACATCTGCCTGTGGGGAGAACTCTTTGATAGTTTTTGCGATTGATAGTCCTGACCACCCTCCGCCTACTACGACAACTCTAGGACCTTTAGCATCTGGCAAGAGAGCCTTTTTGCTTGCTGTCTCTTTGGGCTTTTTTGTCTCTTTTGATTTGCCTTTGGAGTCGGTATCTGTTTCGCTAGCATAGAGTGTAGAGGCTATAGTCAAACCCGATAGTGCCAAAAACTTTCTTTTTGAAGAATCCATAATATATTACCTTTGATTATAAATTGACAATTATATTATCCTTTTGAGACTTATTTGGAGCTTATTTGGAGTCGATAATCTTCAAGTAGTGTATCACTTCACGAGTCACCGTAACCTTTCTTTAGGTTGGATTGTCCAGTTTGATTGCCTTGGCACACTCATTTACTTCACTCGCGAAACCAATGTCCCCTACTGCACCTTGACCAACCTTGCTAATATCTCATGAGATCGGAGCTGGGCTATCAAAGCAGAATTAACTAAGTTTTTGATATACTATTGTATATTTTTTGAGGTGGTGTTGTATGGTTGACATATATCTATTATTATTTATGGTTATCATATTGGCGGGTATAGTCATAGCATATGGCTACTATCTCAAAGAAAAAAAAGAGCATTTAGATGCTATACATAGAGGCTTTTGTCCAAAGTGTCATCAGAACTCCATAGATGTGAGCGATCAGAGGGATGGCGGATGTGGACCTAAGATCGTATCCTATACCTGTCTCAACTGTGGATATGAAAACTCATTTAGTGTAGATGGAAATTGTAGTCTATAGGTTCAGAAATTAATAAAGCCTTAATCTTTTTTTGGGTAAAATTCCGCCCAAATACTTCCGCTATCCGCTAGAAGTAAATTTTATCCCCCAATTTAGGAAATATAATTATGGAACAAACATTATCTATCATCAAGCCTGACGCAGTAGCCAAAAATGTAGTAGGGAAAATTCTATCGAGATTTGAAGATGCAGGTCTGAGAATAGCAGCAACAAAAAAGATACAATTGAGCCAGGCAGATGCAGAGGCATTCTATGCAGTACACGCTGAGAGACCATTTTTTGGCGAATTGGTAGAGTTCATGATCTCTGGTCCAGTGGTAGTCACTGTGCTAGAGGGTGAGAATGCTATGGCGACCAATAGAGATCTAATGGGTGCTACAAACCCAAAAGAGGCAGAAGCAGGCACAATCAGAGCTGATTTTGCAGATAGTATAGATGCAAATGCAGTACATGGTAGTGACAGTGTAGAGAATGCCGAGATAGAGATCAACTTTTTCTTTGCACAAAGAGAGCTAAGCTAAGTCAAGCGTCTGTGAAGATAATATTTGACAAGGTAGGTCACAACGAAAAACCATTTGACCATGAGATTGATGGTGTCGTGGCTAGTGGCACTCTGATAAAGAGTGGCTACCATAGAGTTTTGCTTCAGGGTAGGATAGATGGCACGGTAGATTTACTTTGTAGTAGTTGCGGTGCAGAGTTGTATCAAGAGATATCTACTCCACTCAGACTAACTATAAGCGATCAAATCATAGAAGATAAAGATGATTTGGATATAATCGAATTTTTAAATGGTGAGATAGATATATCTTTCATCATTGAAAGTGAGATCAACTCCATCAAGAGCGACTACTGCTACTGTACCAAGTGCTGTGACAGTGACGAACCTTTTGAGATGGAATTTTAAATTAAATAAAAAGGATACAAAATGGCAGTACCAAAGAGACGCGTCAGTAAGACAAGAGCGGCAAAGAGAAGAACACACTATAAATTGACTCTTCCTAGACCAGTGAAAGATGAAGATGGGACATGGAGAATGCCTCACCATATGAATCTAACAACAGGCGAATATAAGTCTTAATGCAAGACAAAAACCCTATAATCAAGATAGCCATTGATGCCATGGGTGGCGACTTCGGTCCTGAGCCTATCATCGACGGCACCATACAAGCACTTCGTGAGAGAACTTTTCTTCCTATATTAGTAGGTGACAAAGAGGAGATACTCTCGTTACTTCCCACTAGCTTCATCAGTAGAGTAGAGATAGTAGAGGCTTCAGATGTCATATCTATGAGCGATCAGGCTACAAACGCCTTACGAAGAAGAGAGTCATCTATATACAAAGCTGTCGAATTAGTACGGAACAAAGAGGCTGATGCCGTAGTATCTGCAGGACATAGTGGAGCCACTATGACTCTAGCTACTTTCAAAATAGGAAGGCTTCCTCACATATCTAGACCAGCACTAGCGACACTCATGCCAAATCTAGGAACAGATAAAACTCTAGTACTAGATGTGGGTGCTGTGGTCGACTGCAAAGCACAAAACCTATATGAGTTTGGTGCTATGGGCGAAGCCTATGTACAGAAGATAATGGGTGTAGAGAAGCCACAGGTTGGACTACTTGCCAATGGCTCAGAGGCTAGCAAAGGCAACGAACTGACAAAAGAGGCATTCAAACTATTAGAAAATTTGGATGGCTTTGTGGGCAATGTAGAGGGTAGAGATATCTTCAATGGCTCTGTCAATGTGGTAGTATGTGACGGTTTTACTGGCAATATCCTACTCAAAGCTAGTGAAGGTGTGGTAAGTACTATATTTAGCATGATGAAGCAACATATCAGAAAGTCGCTTCCCGCCAAATTTGGTGCTTTGCTTATGAAGAAAAAGGTATTTGTCAGCCTCAAAAAAGAGGTCGACTATGAAGAGTACGGCGGAGCTCCTCTACTTGGTGTAGATGGCTGTGCTATAGTTAGCCACGGTAGCAGTAGTGCCAAGGCTATAAAAAATGCTATCTTTCAAGCTATCAGCTATACAAAATCTGATGTCAATGCCACCATAGAGGCTCTACTGACAGAGAGTAAGAAGTCACAAGACTCATAACTAATTTTGGACGAGACGGCTTTAGCCTCTCCTCAATATTATGGAAGTTAAAGCAGCATGTCCATTATCAATTCATTGACATTGAGCTGAAGCCATTGTTTTTGAGAGTTGTGTCAAATCTCTGCTACTATTAACCCAATATTCCAACATCTTTAATCTTATTTTAAGAGCTACTTGGATAAAATTCTCCTCTACAAAAGAGAGGCACTGAGTCTATAGCGATAGATTGAGTGCCTCTCTCTAGACCTGTGCAACAGCATTTGAGGACAACGGGTCAGGATGGGAACATAGCAGCCCACCCTCATCTGCTGAGTGCCGCAGGGATCTGGAGGGGGGTATTACCCTCATTTATATCACACAAATCTTATTTATGAAAATCTGAATACAAAATATCTTCGTCATATTGACAGTTTTGCTCTCACATGATTTTGGCAAATCAAACACTTAACGATATGCGGTAGGGTCTGCTGTAGGCTGTCGAAAAATGTTCAAATAAGCTCATATCTCATTCCTTATTTTTGGATGGTAGAAGTGGTAGGGGTCTAACAATTAGGGGACATTGGTTTCGTGTAGCCGAGGTCAGGTTATTCATGATGCATTCCGCTACGCTCCACGCATCACAAATCACCAGACCCCTATCGTTCCTACCGTTCGCTTAGGGGACATTGGTTTCGTGAGCGAAGCGAATAAAACCAATGTCCCCTAACTAGTAGCTCAATTGTGTTTTTTTGATAGGCTAGATTGGACCTCTAAGGCTTAGGTGTGATGATCTTGAACTCTGCCTTGTCTATGCCGTTGAACTCTGTCTGCTTGACCATGCTATATCCCATCATATCCTCAAATATAACCCTATCGCCTATATTTAGTGCTTTGGTAAAATTGTAATCACCTATGATATCTCCTGCTATACAGCTCATGCCTGTGAGTTGATAGGGATATTTGTCACTATTTTTAGATATCTCTTTTTTAGATGCTCCGCGTACCTCTGGAGATATCTTGGTGATGGCGATATCTAGCATGTGTGCCTCTATGGATGTATCTAAGATCGCTATGGTGTCATCTATGATATCCACTACGGTCGTGACAAATACCCCACTATCTTTGACCACACTCTCGCCTGGTTCAAATACGAGCTGGATATTTGGATACTTAGCACTGAAGCTTTTTAATAATAAGACTAGACCCTCAATATCGTATGTTTCGCTTGTGAAGTTGTGTCCACCGCCTAGGTTTATCCACTTGATATGAGGCATTATATGAGAGAAGTTTTTATCAATATGTGACAGTAGATACTTCAGCCCTCCGAGATCTTGACCACACAATACATGAAAATGCAAGCCCTCTAATCTGTCGTATCTATCAGGATTGCCAACTAGATCGGAGATAAAAAGATCCTCATCTACTCCGAGCCATGCTGATCTATTGGGGTTGCAGTATCTAGGTTGCTTGAGAGTAAGTTTTGGGTTGATACGAAGACCCAGAGATGTATCTCTGCCCAACTCCCTAGAGTGGAGATCCCATTGCTGTAGCGAGTTGAGACTCATTGAGTCACTCTTTTTGGCTATAGCTATTATATGCCCTTTGTGAAAGTATGGTGCATAGCTATGTATATATGGGGCAGACTTAGCTAGTGAAAGCTCATTGAGATTTCCTGCACTGATGCCACTGATGGATTTGCTGATGATGTGAAGTGCCTCTGTTTGATTGAAGCTCTTCACAGTATGGAGTATCTTTGCTCTACTCTTCTTCTCTATATATGATAGTCTGTCCAAATTCTTTTGTAGCTTATCACTATCTAACTCGAAGTATGGTGTGTCAGTTATCATACCACTTGTCCCAGCCTCTGTCATAATAGTAGATAAGCTTATGCGTACTTAGGCGATTGCGTTCTACTTCGACTTTGGCTATATCTCGTGGAAATATCTGCATCTGCTTGACTATCCTGTCATCAAGATATTTAAAATCCAATGAGTCATCAATAGATATATCACCCATGCGTTGGTGCGTAGCCAAGACAAAACCCCACTCTCCGAAACTAGGTATATATGTATGGTATGGTGTAGTCAGTAAATCTGCACTAGATAGAGTTTTTTCAATACACCAAAAAGCTTTGTGCGAAAATAGAGGTGAAGTCGATTGTGTCACCATAGCTCCGCTCTTTGAGAGGTGATCGCTTATCAGCCTATAGAATGTCTCAGAGTAGAGCCTACCTATAGATAGATTGTTTGGATCAGGGAGATCTATGATGATGACATCATATAGTTCTTTACTATTTTCGATAAACTTCCATGCGTCTTGATTGATGACCTTTACCTTGTCACTATCGAATGAGTGGTGATTTAGCTTCGAGAGTAATTCATGTTGCTTAAATAAATTGGTGATAGATGGATCCAAGTCCACCAGCGTTACTCTGCCCACATCATCATATCTCAACACTTCCCTCAGTGCCATGCCGTCGCCACCACCAATGATGAGTATATTTTCATGTGATTTTGAAGTATGCATGACGGGGTGGACTAGTGATTCATGGTAGCGATACTCATCTATACTATCGAACTGTATAGCTCCATTGATGTAAAATTGCACTCTACCTTTGGATGCTGTGACGATGATCTTCTGATAAGGAGTCTGCTTGCTATATATGATATTGTGTTGGTAGAGCTTATTCTCTATGATGCTGACAAGTTCTTCAGATCTAAATAATCCCACTAACAATACAGTAGCTATAGCTAATATCCCTACAATATATTTATAGCCCAACATATCTCTAAATATACTCCAAGCCATAAATCCCACAAAAAGATTGAGTAGTCCAAATAGAAAACTCGTCTGCATCAATCCCAACTGCGGTACAAGCACTAGCGGAAATAGTAGTGCTGCAAACAACGCTCCTATATAGTCTAGTGTAAAGACATTGGATATATTGGTTTTGAGCGAAAAGCTCTCTTTGAGTATGCGTATGATGAGTGGTATCTCTATACCTAGCATCGTACCCAATAGTATCGTGACTAGATAGAGAAAGGCTTGATAGTTGTGTATATAAGCGAAAGCATAGAAGAGTACAAAAGCAGAAAATCCACCCACTATGGCGATGCTCATCTGTAGAAGTACAAATGCCCTCTCTAGTCTATCATCTATAAAGCGAGAGAGCCATGCACCGATACCCATAGAACTCATAAATAGACCTATCACCAAAGAGAAGTGATATATAGAGTCTCCCAATAGATATGACGAAATCGTCCCCTCTAGTAGCTCATATACCAATCCACATATAGCTATAAGAAAAGTACCAAAGAGTAGTGCTACCTCTTTGGGTTTAGTGGATACCATTGATTAGTGTATCGCAGAGGAGATTATCATACCTAGAGAGGCTATCACCGCTGCTAAGACTATAGCGACTGCTATGTTGCCATCCTCTACGACCTGCTTTTTGATAGAAAATTTTGTAATAGTCTCTATCAAGAAGATAACCGCTATAAATATAGCCGTCCCTAGTACAGCATATATAAGAGTCGCTGTCATGTCTCCCAAAAGTGTATTTTGCATTTTTTTCCTTTTTGTTTATAATCTAATAGACTCTAGTCTCTAAAGCCTATCGACTTCTATTTGCCCGAGCTAAATCCGCCACCGCTACTACCTATCCATATGCCTGAATGTCTTGATCTGATCTGCTTGAGAGCAGAGGAGGATGACTCTATCTTGTTTAGCCCTATACCCTTATATGTAGCAAATAGACTAAATATAGTCAAAACAGAAAAGAGTGCCAATATCATCTTACTCATTTAGTCATCTCCTATTATCTCAAAAGTCGTCATCATTATCATAGCCACTACCAAAGCTATGGCTACCATAACCATCTTTACCGTAACTATCACCACTCAATATTGGCTGAATTATAGCGTATGCAACAATTATAAATACTATTGCCCCTAGACCAAAGAGTGCTACAGCTGCCAATCCTCCCAGACCCCACCAGATAAATTTTTGCTGTTTTTTAGGTATCAATTTTTGTCTGATAGTCGGTAACAACATGATGATCATCATGATAAAGAGAGGTAGCAAATATTTGAGTCGCACTACCTTCTCCTTGATGGATACACTTATCTTTTGTTTTTGGATATTTGGATGTATGAATTTCAATGAAGCTCTATGTAGTCCTTCATCAAGTTTGGTATATATAGTGACACTATCATCGGAATTGCTATGCCAAGTAGATTTATTCATTGTTTTGCTAGAGTATGATCTGTTTCTATCTATAGAAAATACCAACTTGTCAGATTTGTATATATTGAGCTGTATATTATTCAAGAGTTGAGGTGATTGTGCTTTGATATCTATCTGCGAGATATATGCCGATGAGTCTACTGTAAACATCTGATCAAATGGTTGCCTAGTGGACTCTTTGACAAGTATCTTTTCTGAGAAAAATGAGTATATGATAACCACTGTTAATATGGCAGCCAATATAGATATCCCCTTGGCAAATGTAGAGATAGCTTTTTCGGTATCGTCCATATTGCCCTCATCAAATACCTTGTCTATCGCACTCTTTTTCTCCTTGAACTCCTCTTGATCAGCCTCTTTGACACCAAAACTTTTATATATATCTTTTGTCTCTAGCTTCTCATTGAGATACACCTCTATCTCATTTTTACTCTTCTCTATAGATATTGATTTTCGTCTGACACCATTGTAGTCCCAGCATCGTATCTTGTCATCTACTTTGGCTATCCAGCTCAGTTCACCCTGTACGAAATCTACCTCTACACTATATGGCTCTTCCGCCAACATATAGTGACCTTTTTGATAAAATATAGCTTTCGGGCTACTCTTCTCTTGCCACTCTCTGAGTGCAAAGTCACGAACTCTCTTAC